>CAYXXA010000014.1:0-29270 GCA_964468965.1 uncultured Candidatus Peribacteria bacterium | reverse complement strand
AGGTGAAGCTCTCCCATTCCTTCCATAATTGTTTGGTTGGTTTCTTCATCGGTTGATACTCGGAAAGATGGATCTTCTTCCGCTAGTTTAGCGAGTGCCATACCCATTTTTTCTTGATCGGCTTTTGTTTTTGGCTCAATTGAGATTGCGATCACTGGTTCTGGAAATTCCATTGATTCAAGAATCACTGGTTGTTTTTCATCGGCCAAAGTTTCCCCAGTCTTGGTGTCTTTTAGTCCCACAACCGCTCCGATATGACCAGCTGGAATTTCTGAAATTTCTTCTCGAGAATTGGCGTGCATCTGGAGCAACCGACCAATCCGTTCTTTTTTTCCATTATTAGCATTGTAAACGTATGATCCCGATTTCAAAACGCCTGAATAAACCCGAACAAAAGTAATTCGTCCTACGTAAGGATCAGTAGCAATTTTGAAAGCCAAAGCAGCTAGTGGATCATCGTTTGATGAGTGTCGCTCTATCTGCTTCGTCTCATCATTTGGATCGGTTCCTATAATCGGTGGAATTTCTAGTGGAGACGGCATGTAAGCGTTGATATTATCCAACATTGGCTGAACTCCTTTATTTTTCAAGGCTGTTCCGGTCATTACTGGTACAAAGTTTCCAGCAATAACGGCTCGTCGAATTCCAGCTTTCAACTCATCTTGAGAAATGTCTTCTCCTCCAAGGTATTTTTCCATCAATATATCGTCTTCACCAGCAACCGCTTCCACCATTTTTTCTCGCCATTTTTTAGCTAGATCTAGTTCTTCATTTGGGATTTCTTCTTCTCGAACATCTTTTCCTAGATCATCGTAATGCACAATCGCTTTCATCGTTACCAAGTCAATAATCCCTTTAAATTCTCCTTCGATACCAATTGGTAATTGAATTGGGTACGCATTTTTAGTTAATCGATCAGTAATAGACTCATACGAACGCCAGAAAGAGGCTCCTGTACGATCAAGTTTATTAATAAAACACATACGCGGAACATTGTATTTATCCGCTTGTCTCCAAACTGTCTCTGACTGAGGTTCAACTCCAGCCACGCCATCAAAAATACAAACCGCTCCATCCAATACTCGCATAGAACGTTCAACCTCAACCGTAAAGTCCACATGACCAGGTGTATCAATAATATTGATTTGGCAGTCTTTCCATGTTGCGGTTGTAGCCGCAGAAGTAATGGTAATTCCTCGTTCTTGCTCTTGCTCCATCCAATCCATTGTGGCTTCACCTTCGTGCACTTCTCCAATCTTATGGGATTTTCCTGTATAAAAAAGGATTCGTTCGGTTACGGTTGTTTTCCCCGCATCAATGTGGGCAATAATTCCGATATTTCGGACTTTATTGAGTGGAAAGTGTTTTGTGTCTGCCATGTTTTGTGAGTAAATTAAGAGATTTAAATGGGTTTTTGTGCTTCCATTAAAAAGCATTCTCCGCGATTTTAGAAAGAATAATATGATTGTCAAAAGAGTTTTAATTCTTCACAATCCGTACTAATGTTCCCAGCAAAATAACTAACAACGTCACCGGGAAGAAAAACACAACACAAAGCACTGAAAACCAAACAGGAATGATATATACTTTGGGTTTAATCAACTGTAAAAAATATTGCAAGTTATAATTAAATAATGCTACATAAGCCATAAAAAGGAAAACAAAGAACGTTATTAACCAGAGCAAAATTCCAAAAATAAACCCTGCTCCCGTATTGGGAGTTTCCCATTTGGGAAACTCTGGCTGAATACGTCGAACTTTATTTTTCATAAGGTTTGAAACTATTTTTTAAGAGGGTTTCACAACAAATCCAACAATCTTACCCGGAACAAATATTTCCTTTACAATCGTTTTCCCATCTATCCATTTTTTAATATTTGGTAGCGACTTAGCTTTAGATATAACCAAATCTTTATCGGCTGATTTTTCTACTTCAATACTGGCTCGTAGTTTCCCATTTACCTGAATAGCATAGGTAACCATATCTGAAACAAGATATTCTTCTTTATAAGTTGGCCATTTTTCAAATGTAATTGTTTTTGCTTCTGTTTTAAACCTCGTTGTCCAGATTTCTTCTGCTAAATGTGGAGCGAATGGAGCAAGGCACCGAATAAAACGACCACCAGCAATCTTTGAAACATGATCAAGTTTACCAAAGGTATTCATCCAAACCATCATCTGTGAAATAGCCGTATTAAACTTAAAGTCATCAATGTGATCTCCCACAATTTTCACGGTTTGATGCGTAAGACGAACCAAAGATTTATCTATCGGGCATTCATCAATTATCTCATTATTCATGAAATAACGATAGACCTTATCAAGAAATTTCCGAATACCACTTACCGCTCCCGTATCCCAAACTTTTGACTGCTCAAACGGCCCCATAAACATCTCATACATTCGTAATGTATCGGCACCATAACGTTCAATAATATCGTCCGGATTAACGACATTTTTCAATGATTTTGACATCTTCGCTGTTATTTTTTTCACTTCTTCCCCTGTTCCAATGATATAAAATTTATCATTTTTTTCTTCTACCTCATCAACGGGGACAAGTCCCCCATTTTTATTTTCATACGCAAAAGACACAATCATCCCCTGATTAACCAATTTTTTAAACGGTTCTTTGGTCGAAACCAGTCCCATATCATACAAAGCTTTGTGCCAAAAACGCGCATATAACAAATGTAAAACCGCATGTTCCGCTCCTCCAACATAGAGATCAACGGGACCCCAATAATTTTCTGACTTCTTTGAACAAAATTCTTGTTCATTGTGAGGATCCATAAAACGAAGCCAGTACCATGAACTTCCTGCCCAGTTTGGCATCGTTGAAGTTTCTCGCTTTGCTTTGCCATGACAAGCAGGACAAGTGGTATTTACCCATTCTTTAATCTTCGCTAAGGGTGACTCTCCTGTCTCAGAAGGTTTATATTTCGCTGTTTTCGGTAAAGTAAGTGGTAATTCGTTTTCTGGAACCGGAATAACTCCACACTTATCACAATGAACCAGTGGAATAGGCTCTCCCCAATATCTTTGTCGAGTAAAAATCCAGTCTCGAAGTTTGTAGTTTACTTTCTTCCGTCCAAGCTTCTTTTCTTCCAGCCATTTTATCATTTTGGGAATCGCTTTTTCTACTGGTAACCCATCAAGAAAGGCTGAATTCTTCAATCTTCCACCTACTTTATCTGTTGGATTTTCCAAACCATCGACTACTTCGATAATGGGAATATTATACTTCTCTGCAAACTCCATATCTCGTTCATCATGAGCAGGAACAGCCATAATTGCCCCTGTTCCGTAAGACATCAATACGTAATCCGCGATCCAAACAGGGATTTTTTCATTATTTACTGGATTAATAGCATATCCTCCCGTAAAAACACCTGTTTTGTCTTTATTCAACTCTGTTCGTTCTAGTTCAGATTTAGCTCCTATTTCTTTCTTATAGTTTTCAACCGCTTCTCTTTGTTCATCCGTAACAATTTTTTCAACTAATGGATGTTCTGGACTCAATACCATATAAGTCGCTCCAAATAAAGTATCTGGACGTGTTGTGAATACAGTTACTTTTTCGCCTGCTATTTCAAAATCGACTTCCGCCCCTATACTTTTCCCAATCCAATTCCGTTGCATGGCTTTTATTTTTTCTGGCCAATCAAGACAAGAATCGATAAGATTTTTTTTCAAAAAGTCTATCAATTCTGGGAAATGATCATCCATAAGATGCCCTCTATCACCTAAATCAAAAACTTTAGCTTCTAACTTTTTAGCAAGAAAGTCTATATCTTTTTGAGGGATATATGGGTCGTTCATTGAAGCATAAATATAAAATTGATCAGCCGAATTTTTTATTTGGTCATAATCGAACTCAACTTCAAAAAAGTTCTTTGTCTCAGAAACACCACAGTTATCTTTTGTGGGTGCAACCAAAATCACCTCTCCAACTTTTAGATTTTCTTCACTCAAATATCTATTGATAAAGCCCGCCCCCAAGCTGTGAGTAATAATGATTGAGTTAGGCTGTAATTTTGAAGTAACATGCTCTTCAAAATAAGCTTTCCATTCTGGATATTGAGGATTCATCGTATTTGGAAGCTCTGGAATAAGCGTCTCAATATTATTTTTTTCTAAATATTCTTTAATTTCAGGAAACCAATTTGAATCAGGTTTTGCCTCCCAACCATGAATCAAAACCACATTTGGTGTTTCTAGATCATTCAAAAGTCGCTCTGCATAGTCCGTGATTCGAAACATCCATTGTCGTAGATTCTTACGTTCAACTGGTGATCCACACCGCTCATGCATACCTGATTCAACTTCTTCGTTAGCACAAACCACTTTACAACTGGGACACCAATTCATCGGCTTAGCCTCTTCGTACAACAATCCTTTTTTATAAAGCTGGAGAAATATCCACTGTGTCCATCGATAGTAATCTGAATCGGTTGAGTCTATTTCACGATCCCAATCATAGGAAAATCCTAACGCCTGAAGTTGTCGCTTGAAGTTTGCTTTATTCTCATCCGTCGCTTGTCTTGGATGAATCCCCGTCTTTATCGCATAATTTTCCGTTGGTAATCCAAAGGCATCCCACCCCATCGGATGTAAAACATTACATCCCTCCATTCGCTTTTTTCTTGAGATAATATCGGTTGCGGTATAGCCAAGTGGATGCCCTACATGGAGTCCCGCTCCACTCGGAAATGGAAACATATCTAAGGCATAATATTTGGGTTTTGAGGAACTATTCCTCGTCTTGAATGTTTTATTTTGTGCCCAATTTTTTTGCCATTTTTTTTCGATATCGAGATGATTATACTGAGACATGTTGAGATAGAACTTTACACTTTTTCAATCCTAAGAAGTTTAGCCATAAAATCAATAAATAAAACTTCAGTTACCAACCTTTTTAATGTATAATTAAGCGAAATAAAATACACATGAATCTCAAAACTTTTTTTCAGCCAAAATCCGTAGCCGTTATTGGGGCTTCCACCAATCCTAAAAAGCTAGGAAATAATATCCTTCAAAATATTATCGAAGCTCAATTTGAAGGTGATATTTTTGCTATAAACCCTAAACATGCTGGCAAGGAAATACAAGGGAAACCCTGTTTTCGATCACTTTCCGAAATAAAAAAACCTGTCGACATTGCTATCATTGTTATCCCTTCAAAATTTGTAGAATTAGTTATCGATGAAGCTATCAAAAATAAAACGAAAAATATTATTATCATCTCTGCTGGGTTTGGAGAGATTGGTGATCACGAGCTGGAAAATAAAATCCAGAAAAAGTGTAAAAGTAATAATATAAACTTACTAGGACCAAATTGCCTTGGTGCTATTTTCCCTCATGCAAAATTGAATGCTAGCTTTGCCGATGGATTTCCAAAACAGGGTAATATCTGTTTCGTCTCTCAGTCTGGAGCTTTTTGTACGGCAACCCTAGACTGGGCAAATCAAAAAAACATTGGTTTCTCTCATTTTATTTCACTCGGAAATAAAGCAGGGATAACCGAATCAGATATTATTGAAAACTTAAGCAATGATCCAACGGTTGGTGTTTTTGTTTTTTATCTAGAGTCTGTAGCGCATGGACCTAAATTTCTTGAAGCCATTCGTAAAATAGCCGAAATAAAACCTGTTATAATTCTTGCTCCAGGTAAATCTGAAAAAGCCGCTATCGCTAGTAGTTCACATACAGGAAGTCTTGCTCCTAATGCTAGAGTTATTGAAGCGGCCTATAAAGCCTCTGGAGCGATACAGGTCTATTCAATGCGAGAAATGTTTCATATCATTGAAATTTTCAATCGATCAAACGGAAAAAGACTCGGAAGTCATCTCGCTGTACTGACTAATGCGGGAGGGGTAGGTGTACTAACCTCTGATTTATCAGAGGAGGATGGTTTAGAACTTGTCAATATTTCAGCTAAAACTCAAAAAAAACTGCAATCAGTACTTCCCCCTGAAGCCACTACTAAAAATCCAATTGATATTATTGGTGATGCGACAGCTCAACGATATAAAAAGGCTCTTTCTATTTTAAGTAAAGACGATGACATCGATCAAATACTCGTACTCTTGACACCCCAACGAACTACGGAAATCAAGAAAACCGCTCAGATCATCAGTAAACTTGCTAGGCAAACAAATAAAAATATTGTGGCAAGCTTTGTCGGTGGAGAAAAAGTTCGTGAAGGTTTTCAGATATTAGAATCCAACGGCATTCCTATTTTCAAATTTCCGTCAGACGCCACGCGTGCACTCGGAAAAATCGCTAATCGAAATGAAAATCTCTGCCGACTCTCTAAAACTAAACGACAAAGAAATCCTGAAATTGAGAAATCTATTAAAAACGCTCAGCTACAAAAACTAAAAAGCCTTCCTCAAGTAGACGTCGATATCATCCTCAAACACTATAAGCTCGACTTTCCGACCTCCCAGAATTTCCGAATTTCCGAAAAAGAAAAGGCAAAACTTTTCTTTAAAAATCTTATAAAGAAAAACAACACATTCAATAAAGCGGTACTTAAAATCTCTGCTCCAGAGGCGTTGCACAAAACAGATTTACAAGGCGTAATTCTTAATATTAATAGTGATAAGAAATTTAATAACGCTTGGAATATACTTTCCGAATCAATCCAGCAAAACAAACTTGATAACGCCAGTATCCAAGTACAGGAGCAAATAAACGATGATCGATTAGAAATATTTACAGGTATAAATACCGATCCCAACTTTGGAAAAGTTATGGTCTTTGGTACGGGAGGAATTTTTACTGAAATTGTACAAGACACATCACTTCGTGTTCTACCAACTTATAATGAAAAATGTATTACGAATATGATCAATGAAACAAAAGCAGGAGTTATTCTTAATGGAAGTCGAGGCAAGAAATTTGCCAAAAAAGCGACTGAAAAAATGTGTCAAACAATTGAAAACATTGTTTTAGATTTCCCTGAAATTCAGTCTATTGATGCCAATCCTGTTCTCGTAACGGAGGATCGTGTAATTTGTGTAGATTTTAAAATACTTTTATAAAAAAATAATGTCTCAACAAAGTCATCTCCAAAGTAAATCCTTTAATAACCTCTTATTGTGGATAAAAAATCTATTAAAGCGATTTAAAAAAACACTAAAGCCACACAGAAAACAGCTTAAAATTCAAGATATGACTCTACTGCTTTTTATTATTTTACTGGTGGTAACCTTTTTTTACTTTTTCTATCAGCAGATGGAATTTTTTGCCAAATATTGGGATTACCTTATCGCTCCTGAGAACCTAAAGCTCTATGTCTTTCTTCTTATGTTTCCCCTTATCTTGCTTATAAAAATACAAGAAGAACGCCGACGAAAAAAACGGAAACTCAAATTTAAATTCCTACCTCAACCGAGAAAATCTACTAAAAAAATGAAAAAATAAATGCAAAACCTACTCCATCCACTCACACAACTCCCAGCTATTCTACAGGCTATCATCATTGGTCTGACAATTTTGGGACTTTGGTGGGGATCGGAAAAAGTAATCTGGTCAGTTAAAAATTTTGCTCGATACTTTCGTGTTCCTGAACTATTGGTTGGACTTACCGTTGTCTCTATCGGCTCAAGTTTTCCAGAGATTTTCATCAATATTTCCGCAGGACTAGAAGGGATTGATGATATTGGTGTTGGAAACATTGTTGGAAGTTGCTTTGTTCAAATTTCTTTTATTATCGGTATCTGTGTACTTATTGGTGGTACTATGACCGAACGAAAAAAGAAGTTAAAACGAGATGCCCCTATGCTCTTGGGCGCTATTGCATTACTTTTTCTTTGGAGTCTTGATGGAAAAATATCGGCTGGGGAAGCTCTAATTTCTATGGGGATTTATTTAGCCTACATTATTTATCTTTTTCGAACCGCTGATCGATTAGAAAAGCTACATACCAAAAAACCAAAATCTAATAAAATTGTCTGGAGTCTTGCTTTTCTAATTGGTGGATTTGTCGTTTGGTTTTCGGCTCAAACACTACTCGAAATTGGTGTTACAGCTGGACACACACTCGGCATTGATGAAAGTATTATTGGCATGTTGTCTGGTATGGGAACGGCTATTCCAGAGCTGTCAATTTCACTGATGGCCTTATTACGAAAATCCAATGGTATCTCTGTCGGAAACCTACTCGGTTCAAATATAACCGATCCCCTCTTCTCTCTCAGCATCGGTGCTATTGTGGGGAATGGATTTACCGTTTCAAACTTTTTACTTTATACGGCTATCCCCCTTTGGTTTTTAGTTACTGTTATCGTTATTGGTATCTTTTGGCATTTTGAAAAGATAACACGCCTTCCCGCTGCCTTTCTTATTGCCTTTTATGTAGGAAGTTTCTGGTGGTTTCTTGCCTAACGCAGGATTCTCGCACCAAAACTCGAAGGGAGATCGTTCCCCTTTTCCGATTTTATCTTAAGCTCCATCGTTTCGGCTTTACGACCTTTAAAAACTGCTAAATCTTCTAAGTAATAGGCTAAATCTTGCCTTTCTAAAGTAGGAGCGTGACAGGTTAGTATTACAAATCGTGCTTGTGGAGAAAGCAACTGATCAATCAGTGTCATACAAGTAAAAAGATCCCGTTCAATACGCCAATCAGTTTTCCCTTTCCCCCGACCGAAAGCCGGTGGATCAAGAATTATGCCTTCATACCGATTCCCTCTCCGGACTTCTCGCTCAAGGAACTTCAATACATCATCGATAATCCAGCGAATTTTATAAGTTTGTAGTCCCGATATTTTCTGATTTGTCTTTGCCCAATTGATACTACTTTTAGCCCCATCAACATGACAAACTTCTTCTGCTCCGGCATAACTCGCCATTAAACTCGCAATACCCGTATAACCAAAAAGATTAAGAATCTTAAGCGGTTTTTTTGACTTTTTAATAAGATTATTTGCCCATATCCAATTCGTCCACTGTTCGGGAAAAATCCCCACTTGTCCTTGAGTAGAAAATCGAGCCTCTACCTTAATATCACTAATCGAAACTGTCCAGTTCTCAGGAAGTTTTTGTTTAAATTTCCAAAAACCAGCTCCTTTTTCTGGACGAATAAAAGTCGCCATCGACTGTGTCCAGTCTATCTTTTTATTTTGCGGCCAATGCGCTTGAGGACAAGGACGATCTATAATAATTCCACCAAAGGATTCCAATCGTCTAAACTTCCCACTGTCTATTAACTCATAATCAATTTTTTTAGGCTTCATTGGTTTTTGGTTTTCTCATAAATAAAAATAACATCGCTAATAATATACCATTACTCGTTCCTAAAAAATCAGCGCTTAAAATCCAAAAACATAGAAACAGAATAACCGGCATGATTTCCTTTTTTCGATGAAAAAATAAAGGATTTATAGCTAATGAAATAATCAGTAAAATCCCTAAAATACCCTGCTCAAAAAAAGTTTTCATAAATCCCGAAGTCGCTGTGGTAGGTATACTTGAAAATATGTGAACCGGAGAAAAATTGTAAAAAGCCTTTAACAACTGCCCCTCACCAAAACCAAAGAAAAAGATTTTCCAGTTTGAAAATAAAGGCATTGTCCAGGCTTGATCTACTAAATACTGTCTTTTGTAGACTACCATTGTGATGATAATAAAAATAACAAAAAGTATCCAGTGCCATATATCTATTTGCCTTTTTTTTCTACGCCCTATCCACCAAGTTATTGTCATCCAAATGAGTCCCGCAAACACAATAAGACCTATATTTTGACTCATCGTAATTACAAAAAATAAAGGAATATAGAAAAACTCTCCTAAGTTTTTAGCTGAAACTTTCATGAATACCATCAAGTAGATTGACATTATCGCTAGTAAATCTGTCGATATCTGCCATTCCGGATAGTAGTAACTCATTATGCTCCCCCATAAAATACCTATTAGCATAAGTAATTGCTTAAATCGTTTATTTGCCCAAAATGTAGCATCAAAAACAACGGCAAAAAAACCAATAGCCCAAAGAATTAAAAACACAATAGAAGTATTCGGTTCAATCGAGACATTTGATAAAAAACCAATAAACATTAAAAATATCAAAAAATACAAAAGTCGATCTTCTGATATATGCTTAAATCTTCCCTGTAAAAAAGTTCCTATAAAAAGTAAAAATAGTCCGATCCCATGATAAGGAAACGTTACCTGTAAACGGTTATTAAACGGACCAAAAAAATACGGATCACCTCCCAAATAAAAACCAAAAGGACACCAAAATAAAAGCACAAATATAGTAAAGCCTAATATTGCCATATATTTTCCTATTATTTTTTTGTCCATCACAAACAAGATTACTCAACTAATAACTTCGAGGCTTCCTTTTTGGGTTGTATTTGTTTTTTTATTTTTAGGTAACGTTGTATTTCTTTCAAAATCTGCGATTCAAGATTCTTCAACCCACGTTCAGCCGTACTTTTCCCATTATTTATCGCCAAGATAATTTTAGAAAAGGCGGCTATCAGATTTGGGGTTGAAACAGAATTAGGAAAATGCATCGTCCTAGCAAACTTAGCCTGTCGCACAAAAATACCTAATTTAGGGTGTCCTTCTTGTTCTTTTAACATATCCACTCGTGGCGTTGGTAAATTTGATTCTTGAAAGAACGTCTGTAAATTTCCCTGCGTAATAACAAATTTCAAAAAATCCCATGCTAGTTCAGGATTTGAGGCTGATCGTGGAATAGTAAGCGCATAAACCTTTGCTAAAATTTTACGAGTACCACCTAAGCTAGGGTTTACGACCTGTGGAAAAAAAGTAA
This sequence comes from uncultured Candidatus Peribacteria bacterium, assembly GCA_964468965.1. Taxonomy (GTDB): domain Bacteria; phylum Patescibacteriota; class Gracilibacteria; order UBA4473; family UBA4473; genus JALWQU01. Next base: position 18,481 of record CAYXXA010000014.1, on the reverse strand, counting down.
CTCTAACATTATTAAGAGAAATCACAGGTTGCCTGCTTTTACTAAGTTTATTGACAACAATCTCCATGATTTTAATGTCTTTAGCATAGCCAAAAACCATAGAAACATCTCCCCTTAAAAAAGCTTCTAGATCTTTATATTCTGATTGTGGATGAGCTAAAAACTCACTCCATGAGTAGTACTTAAAACGAGGATCCGCAAAACTTGTAAAAAGATTAACCGCCTCAACTCCAACGCTAACCGTTTTTCCATCAACGGTTGTTTTTTGTTGATAAAACTGAGGTGCCAAACCATCAGCGGTAAAAAAACTGCCTCCAAATTGTAATATCATATTTGAAAGAATTTCAAATCCATAACGAAGATTATCAAATCGCCCCATCGCAATACCCGACGATGAGAATCGAGAGAACGAATTATCCGGAGTGCTTAGATTCTCAGCATCCTCCTGAATTTCTTTCCATGTCTTTCCGGGTACATTTCGATCTGAAAGTCGATCAAGAATATGTTCGTTGTTATAAAACAACGCAAGTGAATCAATCCCCATAGGAACACCATATATTTTTTCACCATCAATCAGCGTTTCATTCGCCGATCGAACAAAAGTCTTTTCAAAATCGAGCGGCATAAACGTTTCATCCCCCTCTCTCGGTATAAGCTTATTGTGATTTTGTGTTATCCATTCGCCACTTATATAAATGATATCTGGTCCATTCCCTTCTGCCATTGATTCAAGTAGAAAGTGCTTCAAAGTATCACTATTTGGAAATTCTAAAACTTTGACTTTTAAGTTAGTTCGTTTAATCGTAACCACAAACTCTTGCCCAACCGCTTGAAAAAAGTTTTTATGGGCATCTGTCCAAATTTCAAGTATTTCTTGATTTTTAGGATTATTCACGTCTTTTGTTGGATCATAGGCTTCTTTCTCTTCACATCCTGTGAGACTTAGCGTTCCTAGTATTAGGAGTAACGAAAGGGTAATATATTTTTTCATCATATTTATTATAGTGGTTGGTTTATTTTTATGCTAGTCTCTTGCTTGGGACGAGCGATATTCATAGGATTTACCGATAGTCCTTGCGTGTATTGGTAACGTATTACTCCCATTCCAGCACCCAACAGGAATATTCTGTCTTTGGCAAATTTTCTCAATAGCCTCTAGGGAATCTTCTAGTTCTGCATTCGTTCGTAAAATCCCATCTAGCATAATTTCAAATTTTTCTACCAAAATATCGGTATTGTATCCCGAAACATCTTTTGTTTTGGTAATCCAATAGTTTCGATTGTTTCGCCAATTCATATATCGTCGCTTTATATTAAGATTTCTGTTCCTATTTTCAAGGAAATCTAAATTTCGGTTTAACCGCCCCTCTTCCGTGTAATCCCGAATCTTTGAAACTTCACCTTCTCTAGTCCTGTACTTTTTATAATCCAAAAAATCAAAAGTATTTTTTATCCAAACCCAAACAGATTTAATCTCTCCAGATAGTTCTTTATCCAAATTATTGGAATCGGGGTCGGAAATAAAATCAGGATTTCCATCTAATGATTCATCACGTACAGAAGCTCCATATTCACTATCAAAGTCTCCAGAAAAACTTTTAGGGAAAGGCGTCCTTAACGACCACTTATATGGAACGTTTAAAAGTTTTTGATCCAATTCATATGATGATTTTTTTAGATTTAAATTTAGTTCAGCTGCCTTGCAGATTTTTAAATTTCGATATGAAAATTCTTTTTGTGGCATTTCCTTCCAAAACTCACTTGTTTTTTTCGTTACGAGATCTGGTGGAGAAAGTATCCGAAATTCAATTAAAGCCCTATCTGCTAAAAGCGTTGGAAATACATCTGAAAATATATAACGATTTGTTTCCCATACAGGTCGTATGGTCGTTATCCGCTCCCTATTTTCATCCGTGATAGCTTGCTGATATAACTGATCTAGTTTTTTGAAATTATCAGCATAGTGATAAAATATATCCTTGTAGTTTTGGGGAAACTCCTTTTCCACAATCTTCAAAATTCGATTATACTTCTTTGATCTCAGATTCTTATAACTTGGTGTTTGCTCAAATCCCATGGGCTCACCAAGAAGTGCTAATTCCGCTTCTAAATTAGCATCTAGAAGCTCTAATTTATCAGGTTCTAAGCAAGTTTCATCCTGTGCCCATAAACGGAAGGGAATAACAATCAAAACCAATATTAAATATTTTTTCATGATGTTAGTATTTTCTATTAATAACCTTTTTTGTAGCAATAGCTTCTAATAATTTTCTCATTTGTTTTACCTCATCGGCAAATGTCCAAATATGTTTATCAAGCATTTCCAAAATCTTACTCAACCGAAATCCGTATATTTCTTCTGGGTTAAGATTTCCTGTTTTAGTAATCCCTTCTAGACGTTGATCCAACTCAATATTTCGTAATAACATACACTCATCAACTACCTTTTCCAGATCTACATTAGCTCGATGAACTACACCAACATAAAGGTTTTCACACCGAGAGCGATCCAATAATTCATCTTCAATAGCCTCAAAAAAAGCCTGAACTTCATTTTCCGTTTGAATAGTATGAACCTCTGGTCTTAGTAACCCCTTCCCCGGTGTATAAAATCTTGTCGGTGAACCATCTACTTCAATATCTGGTAGAACGAAATTGTTTTGAAAAATTGTTCGGCCTTCAACCCCCATTAGTAACGCTTGTGATGTTGTGCCACCACTTCCCCACCGAGCCCCTAATGACCGTTTTATTTTATCCAAATACCCAGCTATCGAATCATCACCATTCACATAAAATGCCTTTTCTTTCACATTTGCAAACACTCTATTTGATCCTCTAGGGTTCAAGCTGTTTCGTGGATCACCAACCTGCCAATTCCGTCCATTTAGATCTGATCGTTTTGAAAGTACTGTTGAATCTTTTTTTCCAAATTGTGCATTAGTTATACCAGACCTACTCCCAAATAAAATTTTATCAATATCGTTCCAATTACGAATCAAATCAAAGTCATCATCAGAATCTTCTTCGTTAAGATATCGAGGAATAATTCTTGTTTTTTCTAGTAGATCTTGCTCTAGATCCCAGATTAATTTAGCTAAACCAAAACGACTTACTAAACGCGATCGAATATCAAAATAGTTTGAAATACCAAAACCTGCACGCTCATAAAAGGTTTCTGGAATATCATTTTTAATAATGGAAAGAGCTTCTTCTGCTGTAAACTCAAAAGGTTCATCTTTTTTTAATTCAAATTTTTTATTAACACGTGTTTCCAAAATGTATTGCTGAATATATTCCTCCGTTTCATGCGTACGAAATTGCTTTGAAACCGTTTCAAAAGTATGTTGTACATCATCATCCAACATATGTGCCCCATCATATTTATCTCGACCAATAGCTCCTACTTGTAAGAAAGGAAAACTAATGAGTATCAAAAAAGAAATAAATTTAAACATTATTGAGTCGCTCTAGGAAATTTAATAGGCCATTTAGATATAGCTTGTGCTGCAAGCTTAAGCTGTATTCGAGTAACTTTTAAGGCTTCAGCAATGACCTTCTGCCAAAGATGCAATCGATACTCCTGAATGAAAATCTGATATTGAGTCAACGTCTCCTCCAAAATACGAGTAGAAATGCGAACCTCTGTGCCATACTTTGTTCGCTCAATATTTTGATACTGATTCCAATGATGCTTATCATTTTCCAGTTTTTCACTGAACTCATTCACAATAGATCTATCCGTCGCTTTCCAACGTAAATATTCTTGATAGGCACAAAGCTCATTCCAAACAACTTCCGAAACACGACAAGCTGAATATGGGGTTTCAGCAACAGAACTTCGTCCATCAACCTCACACAAAGTTTTGTAACCATTTTCTTTTTGCGAACGGAAAGTTTGTGCTAAATCATCCGATTGACAGCCTTTCTCCGTAATATTTCTTTGAGGAAGATTGAGATCGTAAATACTCGGATCAAAGATTTTACTAAAAAATTTTTTGCGGAATTCTGCATTCAACTGATTAGTCGCTGTTACAAAAGCTGATTCAAAAATACAGGACATTTTATTATTATATTTTTTTTGAGCCTCATCGAAAGGGATTTTCAATTTATACTCAATCGAACTGTGACACATTTCTCGAGAAACTAATGGGTATTTTTCTCGAATATCCTCATCTATATCGATACTAACTCCCCATACACTAGTAGGGAGAATAAGTAATGTTAGTAGCCATAATTTTTTATTTTTCATCATTTAGGGAGTTGGTGGATGAAGTAGTTTTCGATGAACAACGGTTCTCTCTCCGCGTTCCAGCCCCATCAAAAAACCATAGAGACTTTCAACATGCGATCCTAAGCCACCATAACCAATAGGATTATCACTCGGATCAAAAAAGTGCATCATATAATGATCTTGGGCATAAATGTCAACACGTGAGCCATCCCCAAACTGTAATTGCAAAAAACTATTAGGAGTCATTTCCGTCTCCATCGTTGTTAAAATAGAAGTCCCAATTTTCGGAACAAAGGTTGTTGGTTCATCACTCATTTTTATAACTTCCAAGGAACCATCAAAAACACAAACTTCTCCATAATCAATACTCGTAGATTCCCCTCGATTAAGCGTAATAGCTTGATACTCTGAAGGTTTAAACTGACGTGCAGGAACTCGAATCTCAAGTTTTGTCTCATCTTCTTTGGCGGTTAAAACAGATCGTGTATCAAAAAGTGGTTTTTTGATCTCTCTATTAGAACAGTCATCATGATCGTATTTAGGAAGTTTATGCGATTTAATTGTTTTAATTTTAGGCTTCCCTTCGACTCTTGTAACTAAGGCAGGGACTTTATTTATCCGGTAATTTTCTAATAGAATTTGCCTTATAAAGCCATGTCGTTCCCACCGTTCAGAAAGTCTCTTTTCCGGACGTTTAGTCATTTCAAAAACACTATCTGGTCTATCAGATAAAAACCATTCATAGTATCCAATATTGGGGTTTATCGGTTCAAAACTGATTCCCGTCGCTGTTGGCTTAATATTTCGAGCGACTCCCTGATGGGATCGAAATTTATCATAAGTCCAGTAAACCAGATCCATACTCTCTACACGATTATCATTATTTACCCGTGTTAAAGGCTTTAATCCTTTTACATAAAGACGGTTACCATTTGTATAAAATATTTCATCATCTCCATCATTATCAATATCAAAAAGTTTTACTTTAGTATTAGGTTCAAGGTTTTGATATAAAATTTTTGTCAGTATCCCAGTTGTTGGATCCTGTTGATATAAACCATTTTCCGAATCATTTGATGTGCTCATAAATTGTTTCACCTCATTTTTTTTCGATGATTTTTTAATATCAAGAATGGTTACTTTTTTAAGTTTTGGCGTGTTATTGGCCGTCAAAAAAGAAGATAAACGTCTTTGTTGATTATACGCTATTACAAAGTCCTTTATTGGTTTTTTTGCCATAGCCATTAAGTTTCTCACTTTTCGCTTAATATCTAACTCTTTAGCCATTAAAGTTGGATTTTCTAGCTTAAAAGAAACTTGATTTTCAAATTTCTGATTTCTTGATAAATCTTTCAGCTCTAAAACTGCTAGACGAAAGGCTTCCTGTTCTTTATTTTTTGTTTTAAAGGCTAACGCTTGAGCTTTTAATTGTTGCAATGGAGTTCTATACTCTACCTCTAATAGATTTGGCAGGTCTTCTTGTCTTGTTTTATCCGTTCCATTTCCTCTATTAATATCTTTTTTAGCCTCCTGTTTTCGATCATAAGGATAAAGTTTACGCTGATTAGTCAATTGCTCTACATATGGCTTCAACCACCATTCTGGAACAGGAGCAATCCCCAATCGCATTTGCCCAAAAAGCCCCATAAACGAACGAGGTACCTCCATACGCTTCATAACAGCTTCAAAGAGTTCAATAGGAATTTCTGGTGGGGGGGGAATCTCAGGGAAACTCGGTAAGGTTACCACCATGTCTGGTTTCGGATAAATATCAGCATGATACGGTTTTATTGATTTCGGTTCAACCTCTACATCTTGTAATTCTATATCTATTAGGTTAACAATAATACCTCCTGGAAGAGCATCACTAGTATCTATCTCTATATCTGGGTAGGTCTCAAAAGTAAGTACAGAAGGGTCAACTTTCCCCGCTAGTAATTCATAAAGCCAAGGTTGACCTGTACCACGATCAACCGCATTTGTTTTATACTTCTTCGTAAATTCAGTCGTGACATCTGCGGTTCCTAGACGAATAACCTCTAATAACTGCTGTAAGATATCTGCCGTCTGTTTATATGCCTCAATTACTTTTTTATTTTTTTCATTTATCGCTAATTTATATTGAGTCAGCTCTTTACTTACCGCTAAAGCCTCTGCAACTGTTTTCATATTTTCTTTTTCTTTTTCAAAAACTAAAGATTTTAACTCATTATAAGAATCTAAATTTGACTGTTCATCTTCAGTTAGAACCGATCCCGCTGGAACCTTAGGAACCGCAATCGTAACTTTTTTTGTATTGATCGTTACGGGTAAAGTTTCATTTAACTGCTGAATAACATCTGAAACCTGATTTGTATCTTTGGTAATCACCTTTATACTAGTCGATTTCTCAACTCTGTCATCGGCCTCAACAAGAGTGACATCTGGCAGTATCTCTGTATAATTTTGGCTAAAATACCGAAACTGATCACTCATCCACTGAGAAAAACGATCAACAGCAAGAGCCTTATAGTTGTGTTTGTTTTTAGGTTCAAGTATGACGGTACCGGGCTTTTTAGTAGCTTGATTGTCTAAAAGCACCACATTCTGTTTCTTCCCTGTAATAAACACTTTTGATTCCGTAACGACTTTAGCCAAATCTGTTTTTTGCTTCTTACAGGTTTTATAGGCCTCTGTCTTTCGTGGAATAGATAAAACATAACAGTTTGGCAACCATAGTCCTACTTTCATATGAAGTGAATAGAATCCCTTACATACCGCTGAAACGGTTTTCCCCATAGTCGTTGGTATCGTATAAACTCTTGTTGACGAAGGGAAAATACCATTTCCAGCTGTCACTGGTGGATCAATCCCCACGACGCCTATTTTATTAAGTGCTGGTGCGGGACCATGTGAAGTCCACTGCGTCGTCAAAATTTGTGTCTGAGGCTGTCCACCCTGTAATGTTAAGGGTTTAGCGTATGGTGATTTTTCTGAGTCATAGACAAAATCCAGTCCAGGGGCAATTCCCCCTATTGTTTTTGAAGGTTTAACCGTATCACAAATATCAATTGGGATTTCTTCTTTGGGTTTTAGTGATTCATCTTTTTCAAAATAATCATTACGATACACTCGTTGTTGTAAATCTTCCTCTGTTATAATCGTATCAGGCAACACTTCAAGCTCTTCACTTCCCTCCTCCACAGATATATTTTCAAGTGCCAAAGCCGTTCTTACAAAGAAATGATCTATTTTATTTTTAAGACTTAAGAGTAATGACAACCAGTGAGAAACACTTAAGGTATTATTCTCTGAGGATAAAAACTTGAGTATCGTAATCGTTCCTTCCTGATCCCATGGAACAATAATATCATCAAAACCATCTTTTCCTCCTTCAAAATCTCCAACAAAAAACTTTGTTTTCTCTAGTGAATCAACCTTCATTTCCCAGTATAGAGTCATCGGTGTATCCGCTAAGATTTCAGGGATATAAAAATAAATATCCCCAGAGATGGAGTTAACTTTTGTCGAAAGCCCCTCACTACAATCAAGACAACGTAGTGTTTCTGGTTTAAAGGAAAGGTGTTTGTACCCTGGCATAATCAAAATTACATTTTCTAATGTCTTAGCTGACTGTAGTTTCATCAACCCCTTTACCGTTGTCCCTATCGGAGCTTTTCCCGTATCAGTTTTTAACTGAAAATCTGTTTTTATATTGGCGGACGGCAGAGGTATAAATCGATCTAACGCCTCATGCTTTACTCTAATTTGCTTTAGATACTTTATATCAGTGCTCGTCGTCGTTTCACGAATTGTATCAAACCGAGGTGTAAGATCTGCTAAGAAAATCGGATCATCAAATCCGTCTTTACTTTGAATAATTTTCCAAAGTTTTTGATTTCTATCTAGAGCCACCAAGTCTTCATAAGGATCCCCGTTTAGATTAGCTGATTTTATGGTTTCAAACTTTTGAGCAAAAGGAATAACAGCCGTTGAAAATTTACCATCTTCATTTTTATGAAAGACAAAATCGCCTTTCGTATTGATCTGCACAAGACTTGAAGGATTGCCTTCTGTGCTACCACCTTTTTTATGGGAAAGTGTTGCTAATGATTTAATACCGCTATCAAGCTGCATCAGTGGTCCAACAGAAACAAACTCATTTCGTCTCCCTGAGTTATAAAGCCCCGTTAAAACGGTTTCCGTTCTTGCAAGTAAATCCATATAACCATCACCATTAATATCAGTTAAAAAAAAGTCTTCAATTGGGGAATTGGCCTCCCATATAGGTGTACCAATATCACTTTTCGATTCATCTTTTGGAGTTTTGGTGAGTGTTGGATCCCCCAAAAGTAAAAAGGCATCACTACTCCCGAGTGTTACAGATGCTCCAATTGTATTGCCAGCAGCAAAAAGAGCGGCTGGATTCCAATCACCAGTCCAAACCTCATCAGCCGCTTGCTCTGTTTCTTCAACAGAAACTTCGGGACGCCCTAATACCTCATGATCAGTGGCCTTTTTTACAGTATCAATTACTTCAAAACCACGTGCCCCATTCGTACTATTACCCGTAAGAATAGGAGTAAAGGCTATGTGAGCAGATAGCGATTCAAGCGTTACCCCCTCAAATTCTCCTTCTTCAAATACAGTCCCTAACTGTAAAACTGAATCCTGTTTGTATTCAAAATCAGCTATTACTCTCCCATTCCTCTCGATTTTCCATACTTTAAAATTATGACCTTTTGTTTTTAGCTCAATATTGGGTGACAATATTTTTACGCCCCCCTTTTTTGTAAAAGATAAAAGGGGTTCATCTTCCCACCAAAGTGTTCGTGCCTTTAGTTTTAATTTAGCGTCAATAGCTTTTACTTTTTTATTTTTAGTAATCACAATACCTTTTGTTTGATTCGTTCCTCGAAAGTAAATATCTAGATCAGTTTTATAGATAAGTGTTAGTTCTGATAAATGTTCCGTTGAATTCCGTAATATTATTTTCGGTCTTAACGTATCAGATACAAATATCGGTCTGATTTCCCCTGAAAACATGCCGTCCTCCCCAAGACTACCGTATCCCCTATTAACTGATTCATAAGGAACAGAAAGAGCTCCAACCGCTTCCGTCTTACCAGCGAAAAGCAAGGTAGTCGCCACATTTTCATTCTTCAATAAATTAGCAGCAGGTGTTCCCGTAAGAAGCATTAGCTTTGATTTTGGGGTAAACTGGTGCCTTACCTCATCTAATGTTAAAAGATCAGCCAATCGTAACGAAAGAGTACTGCCAAAAACATCTTCCGCCTCAGCTAAAAGGTGAACCTCCCCAGACTTTCCCCGTGGATGTATTTTCACCTGTCGTTGCCCCTGCGTCAACGTGACATCTTCCGTATCAATTTTAATCAGATCTTTCGTTCCCTCTGTTGTCCGAAGACTCGCTTTTAGATTTCGTTCTACCTTATTACCAAAAGCATCTACTAAAACCATGTCTAATAAAATTTCCTTAGCATCTTTGTCCCAAAGTATTTTATCGGTACTAAGTCTTATCCTTTGAGCTTTATTCGGGCGAACCTCAACTTCAATCGTTTTTGTTTTAAATCCATCTGATAAAAATGAAACCTTGTAGATTCCGGACTTTGTCCCAGGAGCAATTTCAAATAAGGCTCTTCCGTTCTTAACCGTTATGGTTTCTGGTAAATGTAAAAAGTTAGCTGGTGTTACAAGTGTTTTAACGGTTATTTTATTTTTTATGGGAGTCTCCGATGCAGTTTGTGGATAGATAAAACTCTTCATTGATTCCCCATTCCCAGCAATAAGAAAATCTTTATTTCCCGTTATTGAAAATTGTGGCTGGTCCGCTACAACAAAATGCTTTGTAATGGCTTTATCTTCTCCTAATAGCGAAGATGTAATAGTGAGATCGATAGTTTTAGCAGTTGGTTTTATCTTTAATTCTGATACAGGCTTGGTTACCCACTCTTGAATACCATTTCGACGTGGATCAATATCAATTTCAGCTCTATTTTCAACCTTAGCACCTTCTATCTGCCAGGTTAATTCGTGATTTTGAGTCGTCACTTTATTTCCAAATCGATCCCGCAAACTAACCAAAACAGGGTGAAAATCGGCTCCCCTAATAAAAAAATAATTATCTGTTTCAAATTCTAATCGATCGGCTTCTCCTGATCGTACTATCAACTCAACCGAAGCGGATGGAATAAGTCCGTCCTTGTGATGCGCTGAAATGATAATCGTCCCAGCTTTTGTTCCAGGAAAAAAACGTATTTTAGCCATACCATTATCTACTTGAGCAGTATTAACACCACCCGCAAAACTTCCAGATGTTGTTGTGAAATCAATATTTTTTCCGTCTAAAAAGTGTGTTAACTTACCTTTCTCATCTTGAATCTTCATGGTTAGCATTGTACCCTCTTGATCATTAACAACCATTTCTTTATCCGCCGTCGTTAACCGAGCATAATAACGACTAACAGTAACGGGAACAGATTTCGATACAATCTTTGTATTATCCGCCACAAGCTCCCCCCAAAGTTTAAACCGTGCACCAACCTTTTGGTGTTTGGCTTTTGGTTTAAGATAAAAAGTAGCTACTCCACCATTCAATACCACTTTTTGATCAGGTTTAACCTCAAAAAATTTGGCAACATCTGAAGATGAAAATTTCATGGTTACTTCATGTTCATAATCATCTTTTTGTATCTGCCCTTTTTTATTCTTTAACGAAAAAGTTATCGGAATAGGAAGATTTCCTGATTTTGAGGTAACAATATTCGAGGGCGAAACCGAAAGTTGATTTCCCTTTAGGTTAACCTGATTAAGTATTCGCGGTATTTGATCTTTTGTTATCAAAGTGCCACCCTCTTTTATGAGGTTTTCTACTGATTTTTTTAGTAATTTAGGCTTATACGCATCAATAGCTGGAACTACACCAATATTTCGTGCTTTAGCCTTGATGAAATCTTCATCTATATCTTGTTTTTGGGGTAAAAAATCAACCATCAAACGATCCCCCTCCGTTGTCCCCGTTGCTAAATGTACCAGCTCATATCCATTAATAGTTGGATCCATAAAAAAATCACGTCCCGTTTCAGGATCACTCAACATCTTCGATAAAACCCATTGACTCTTATCTTTAAGTTCTTTATCTACCCACGTAATAGCTTCATATAATTTTTTGATATCAATCTGTTTCAATATCCGTTCGGCCGTATTTATTGGAATCAGTTTTCCAACCTCATAGTAACGTATTACTTTATTTTCAATATGAATGGGATCTTTCACCTCTTTCGGTGGTGTTGTTGACGATGAAGCATAATCACATGTCTCAAACCAGGTAATTTGACGGGTAAAAGGATCTGCTTGCGCAAATTTTTTGATGTACTGACAAGATCCCTCCATTTTAAATTTTAAATCTTTTGGTAACTCATAAACTTTTGTAGGCCAAATAGCTTCCTTATCACGCTCATAACGATTATCAGACACCTCATTCCCCTGTCGGGTAATCATATTAATATGACTTATTTCTGCTCTCAAAGCCGATAAAAGTTTCATTTTGAGGTCTTCTTCTGATTTTATCTTTTTTCTAAAACCAAAAACATTAATAAAATTAATTCGTTGAAAATCTCTCCCATGATCATAAAAAGAAAAACCGCGTGGATCATCAACCGGTAAAGCTCTTGCTGTCCCTGTTTTTAATTGTTGCCTTCGTGTTTCAAGAGTAGGCTCAACATGTAACGTCAAAGAATTAAACCTATAAGCGATATCAGGATCTTCATTATCCTTAGCTAAAATGGGTTCACACCCTAAAGCACCACTGGGTCCAGATTCTAGACGGGTTCCCGATATACTATACACGGGTTTCCGTGCACCTTGATGAATCCAATCTGAACCTGTTACGGATGGTTTCCAAAGCGACCCCGTGTCACAAAATTTCAGTGTTTCTTTTCCCTTTCGGTAAAGATTATCAATACAACACCCCGCGTACTTATCCGCTTCTTTTTTTACTTTTGAGGCTTCGGCAAAAGCGCACGAGTGAATCGTGTCGACATCAAGTGTTCTATTGGCTATCACCTGTTGAGCAAATGGAGTTTCTTCTGTTGGTGGTGTTCCTCGATAAAGCGTACAACTTGATGCATTCATCTCCTCTCGTTTTACCCCATTCCAGTACAATGGTTTTTTGATAGTTTCTGGATTAGGCTCATCTACTTCTTTTGGTGGTATTAATTTCACTTCAGAGGTTACTGAAATATGTTCAGGTATATTATAAGATTCAAGTAGTTTCGTTATAATCTTTTCCAAATTATCATTAACCATTTTCATTCTTAAAGCCGAGAGCTTATCCTTGGTCGTAAGCATCTCAACCGTCGTATCCAATTCATCTTTTGTCCAACCCCCCGTCGACTCTACTTGATCTAGAATCACCTTATTCCAGGCTTCATTAACTCTTTCAAAATCATTTGCCAAAACTTTCGTAATATCAGATGTTTTAATATCAGGAACTCTATCTTCTATCGTATCTACTAATTTCTTAGCTTCAATTTGGTTAATTTTTAGCTGATCAGACAAGGTGGTGATCAATTCATTCATAACGGAATTCGGTATTTCATGCTCAACATAAGCGGAATTATTTTTATTAAGGTCTTCCTCTATTTTTTTTAAAAGAACCTTCGTGTATCGCTTATAAACTACTTCTTCTAAGTAAGTGATCCAGTGATTATATCGGTCAACCAAAGTTTCAGGAATATTATTTTGTGTTTCTGTATTCACGTATAAAGCTTTGTCTGAAAAAGTTATTTTTCCCGTATGAACATCATGATTCTTATCTAAAAAATCAGAAATCTCTCGCCGCTTTTCACTTTCGGTATCCTGAAGTGAACGAATAACACCATGCCAAATATCAGCCTTTATATTTGCCGTTGAATCAAAACGGAACCGATTAAGATTATCATCCCAATAATAAGCAGGCCCTTCAAAATCTATATAAGGAAAAATTGTTGGCCAATATCGCCCATTTTTTTCAACAATCGGAATAGGAACATCCCCTATGAGCACAATCCCCTCTAACTGAGATTTCCCATCACCATTGGGCCCCATAAAGTATAACTCCGACAAACCTGCATAAATATCTTTAGGACTTGCCGTCTTAGGAACAGGAATAATAATCGCTCGTCCACCAATTGACATAGCTGCGTCTGTGGCATAACGATCAATTTTAGCCTTTATATCTAAGGGTTGATAAAGACTATCTTCTACTAAAACCGCCACCCATTTTTCAATACTGATTTTGGGTAAATCTTTCGGGGTGTGTACGGACACTTCTTCATCAGAACCAAATCCAAAAAAGCTAAAAGCCGCTACTGTGGGGCTTAAAAAAGAAGGGGTCAACAGAAAAATAAGCAGAAAAATACTCAAAATTTTTCGACTTATCTGGCGTCGTTTAACCATTAGTAAATAGTTTCCCATGGGGTAAGTCAATTCTACCCACTATCTAATAATTATCCAAAATAATGAGGTTGCACAATCAAGAGAATCATGGCTTGAAAATAGTTAGTATTCGTTCTAAAGTATATAGTTTCTGTTTATTCCTTCAATTATACTATTTATCGCCTTATTTATCACTTTACTTATTTATCGGTGCGATTCTCTTTTTAGGCGTAATTCTTCTAGCATTTGATGATTTTTTAATGCAAATTGTTCCCTGAAATTAGGGGGTACTTATTAGTTTCTTTCCAAACTTATTTCTAACTCCTTTTTTTGTTCGGTTCTACCCTAGAATTCATTATTATCAAAAAATATATTGATTTAAACATAAACTTAAATTACCATGGCTACAATTACCATTAATCCCTTTTTATTATGATGAGCGATTTAAAAAAATTCCTTCTCAAAGGAAACGTTATCGATCTTGCTGTCGCTGTGATTATCGGAGCGGCTTTCAAAAAAATTGTAGACTCCTTTGTTAACGACATTCTCATGCCACCAATTGGACTTATGATGGGAGGTGTTGATTTTAGTGATCTAAAGTATGTACTACAAGCTGCCAGTGAAGATATTGAAGCTATTACCATTAACTACGGAGCTTTTATCCAAACTATTATTGATTTTGTCATTGTCGGTATTTCTATTTTCATTGCAATTAAAGCTTATGAAAAAATGCAGAAAAAAGAAGAAGAAAAACCAGCCGGACCAGGTAAAGAAGAAGTTTTACTTATCGAAATTCGAGATATCTTAAAGCAACAGTAATTAAGAAAAAGATTAAAATAAAAAATAGCAGGCTAACGTTTGCTATTTTTTAAAATCCCAAAAAACACCTTGTAATTTAAGAAAAAATAAGAACAATACTGTCGCTACGGCGAACGTAGCTCAGTGGTAGAGCAGCGGTTTGTGGTACCGCTGGCCGTGGGTTCGATCCCCATCGTTCGCCCCAGAAATTTTAAAACTAGAATATTTACTACTATAGATGTCAGAACACTCGGTAGTTGATTTCTAAGTAATTACTCAAACATATGCAAAAACAAAAAAACAAAAAAACAATACCTCTTATCATCGTCCTTACTCTTTTAATTGTAAGTAGTCTTTGGACATTCCGAAATAAAATACTACTAGAAAATAATTCCTCTGTAGATAAACGGATAACCACACCCATTCCTAATAAAAAAACGAAACCAGTGGTTATTACTTATACCGATCGGATGAATGAAGCACGAAAGTTGATGGACAATGAATACTATTCAGAAGCCACACTAGAGCTTAGCGAAGCTATAAAACTAAAACCGAATTACATTGAACCATACCTCGTTCTTGGCGATATTTATCTTCGAGAAAATTCAACTGAAAAATTAAATAATCTAATCAACAAATTGGAAAAAACATTTCCTGAGTCTTCCGATGTTTTAGTTTTAAAAACTCGAAAAAATATCAATGAAAGAAAATTCAGTGAAATTATGTCATCCCTTCAAGCAATTGAAAAACTTCCACCCGAGTTGCAATTCTATAAAGCGCTTTTACTGACCCTTCAAAACGATCAAAAAACAGCCAAGAAGATACTCAAATCTCTAGAAACTAAGTTATCAGAAATAAAAATAAATCAAGATATAAGGAAAAACCATCAGGATAAACAAACCTCAGAGGCTCTATATCGTGATTTTTCTAAAAAAGTAACAGACGCTCATATCGTATATGAAGAATTTGAAGATTTCAAAGAAGGGAGAAATGCACATCTTTTTGCGAAATTTGCTAAAGTTTTAACGGAAGATCATGAAATTATTTTGGCTCAAGAATTTGCTTCTCAGTCCATAAAGGAAGATCCACAATATATTGATGCTTGGGTACTTCGGGGTTATAGCCTTTTTATACAAAAGGACTATGCTAGTGCTATAAAAGACTTCCGTGAGGCTTATAAATTAGACCCGATCCGCCCTGAAGTTCACTATTTCATGGCGTTAGCACTCGTTGAAGAAGGCTACCTTGATGAAGCTGCTTTATTTTTTGAGAAAGCATTAGAGCATGATTTTGAATTTTCCGAAGAAGTACAATGGAAACTTATCGATATTCTCACAAAACAAGGAAAATATGATGAAGTTTTAGATCTCTATAAATTTCTATTAAATACTGAGACCGATCCTCAAAAATTTTCTTCAGCGGTTCACACCGCTATTGACGTTGCGCATAAACCCAACGTAGCTCTTGAATTTACTCAAATTTTAATCAAAAATAACCCTAACGATATTTTTGCCATGAATATTTATAGTTGGGCATTGATTGCTAATAATCGATACAAAGAGGCAGAAAAAATACTTAATAAAGCCAAACAAAAAGATCCTAAAAATCCTAGGACATTTCTGAATCTGGGGTTACTCTATGAGGAAATAAATAATGATACAAAAGCTGCAAAAATGTATCAAGAAAGTTATCAACTAGGAAAAAATCAAAAAAATATGACCAGCCTCGTTAACTTAGCCGCTGATAAATACAACGAACTCACTATGAAAAGTAAAAGCGGAACATTGTCTCCTACAAATCGATTAAAGAATTCACCTTAATCATTCGATTCCATTATATTTTTACACATTTACCCCTTTTATGGGGAACCTGATCATAAATTGAGTCCCCTTTCCCTGTTCACTTTTTACAGTAATATCCCCTCCTAACAGTTCTATCAGTTTTTTTACAATAGAAAGTCCTAAACCTGTTCCCTTATAAGTTTTGTTTAACACCCCCTTAACCTGAAAAAATTTATCAAAAATACACTCTAAATCATTTCTTTCAATCCCAATTCCCGTATCTTTTATTTCAAATTGAACATAAGACCCAATCCAAAAAATTAGAACCGTTATCCGACCGCCTTTGGGAGTAAATTTTATGGAATTGCCTATTAAGTTTGTCATAATCAATCTGATCTTTTGAGCATCCACAATAATATACTGAGGTAAGTTTTTGCCCGTAACAACCTGGAATTCAATTCCTTGTTTTTGACATTCCATGAAAAAACTATGTTGTAAGAAATCAAGAAAATGTGAAACTTTCATTTTCTCATAGTGAATCCCCATCTGTCCCGATTCAATCTTACTGAGATCCAACATATCATTTATTAAAAGTAACAAATCATTTGAGCTTTCTTGGATATAACTTGTGAAGTTTTTTTGTCTTTTATTTAGTCGTCCAAAAGATTCCGATAATAAAAGATCCGTATAGCCTTTAATAACAGTCATTGGTGTTCGCAGTTCATGTGAGGCTATTGCCATAAAATCATCCTTTGCTTCATCAAAAACCTTTAGCTTTTTGTAAGATTTTTTAAGTTTTCTATTTTTTTCAGCTAATTGCTTTGTTTTTCGTTTAACCTCGTCTTTTAGATCTTCATTATACAAAATACCCGTCAAAATTAAACTTAAATAGTGCCCGAACGTTTGTAATGTCTTTATCTCACGTTCTAAATAAATCGCTCTTTTTTTCTTCCCCAAAATCAAAATCCCAACAACTCCCTTGTTTGGGACAGATAGCGGAATAAAGACTTCTCCTTTTCTAGGGAAATCTTTGGATACCTTAAATTTGGTATGATATTTCATTTCAGCATAAGGAAGTTCCTCTATAACAAGAACATCGTTATTATTGTCTTTAAAATAATCTAGTACCGTTCTATATTTAATGGTATTATACTCATCTAAAATAAGTAATCTCATAAAATTTATTTCCAGTTTTTCACAAAACAAGACAAATAAACTTTTTCTTAAACTATCAATTGAATCATAGATATAATTTGCATTTCGATACTCATCAATAAATATCCTAAAACGATAAAAGCTTTTTTCACCAAAAACACCTTCCATAAATCGGCTATCAAAAAACCAGATCATCTGAAAATAAAAGATAAGTGTTAATGCTCCTTCTATAAAAAAAGTATTACTCCCTAAAAAATTAAAATTCTTAACTTCTCGAAACCAAGTCAATATCAAAGCCGATAAGAATATTGCTACTAAAAAAGCGAGCACATTCTTCATTGTTCGAAGAAGGGTTAATTTAATATCTAAAAATCGATAACGATAGATCGAATAATAGATAAAAAAAGCCTCAAATAATAAATATAGTGGACTTAGCCATGCGTAAGTAAAATCACCCCATAGAGCTGGTAGAATCATATTTAAAACCGAAGCCATACCCACCACCGGAATACTTGAAATAAGAATATACTTCACTTGTTGTTTCTTGATACTAATAGATACCTTTTTATACGTATCAATCAAAATATAAAATCCAGCAATATAAAAAGAAAAAAAAGTAATGAAAAACAAGAAGTAAAGATCTCCATGAATCACTTGCCTATTCATACCTTCAAAAGTAATCGATTTTACAACACTATCACCGCTAAAAATAAAGAAACCAAGCGTTAGTCCCCAAGATAAAAATAAAATCAATTTCCACACTAAAACTTTTCGCTGAATAAATCTATACGTAAAGAGAAAAAAACTTATAGCTGAAAAAACTCCAAAAAAATAAAGAAATTTAACCCAGAATAAAATACTTTCGGTATAATCCTGGGATAGCCAATAATAAAAAAATATCCCCAATGTCCATCCCCCTAAACTCAAAAGGTAGATAGAGTACCAAATCCCCTCTAGGCGAGTTTTATTCGTTAAAAGTATAAGAGTACCTGAAAAAACCTGCAAAATCATTGCCATAAATAACAACCATAGAATGATCAAAGGAGTTTCCATAATTTTATAAACTATAGCACAAGTCTTAAAATTCTAAAAATACAACCAA
>CAYXXA010000013.1:0-29508 GCA_964468965.1 uncultured Candidatus Peribacteria bacterium | reverse complement strand
TAATTATTTTTGCTTCTCTTTCTTGAGGGTCCCCAAGAAAATCTTCCTTGGCATCATGAAAGAGGCCTCCAAGATGAAGAATATAAGAGGTTTTTTTTGCACCTAGTTCGTTTTCAGCTTTCTTTAGACGATCCTTTGTTGTTTCATTTTCTCCATTTTGTTGATACTGGTAGAAATTACAGTTTGCATTACTCTCCACTAATAAAATATGTTCAGCTTGAGTACTACTTTCTCCCGTAGATCGATGTACCTCACTTCTACGTTTTTTTAGTTGTCCATCTTTCATGTACGGTTCTTCATGAACGAGCCTTTCAACAAAAAATTGGTAAATTTTAAGTATCTGTTTTTCATACTTTATATCGTTTTTAAATCGTTCATTACTGTGAGCAATTCGTAAGGAGTTATAAATGCAGTCATTAAAAGTCTGCCTTGTTTCATCATCAAGATGCAATAGCGATTGACGAAGTCCCCACTGATCATCTGGTAATAATTGGTTTGATGGTGGCCGAACAAGACAACCAATATGAGAAATATGAATACCTTCACCCGTTGGAAGATCCTGTGAATATAGATACGGCTGATTATTCTGTTCATCTATTTTTAGTTCAGGAATTCTTTCAGTTTCTTTTTTTTTATTACAAAGAAAAAATCCCAAGGGATCATCTTCATCAATAACCAGCTCAACTTCAGGAATAATGTAGTACTGTTCGATAGGACTACCGGGAAACTGTTTTTTACAAAAGTCGATAATTTCAGCCCTTTGAACATATTCAGCAAACCCCCCTCCTGACTCGGAACCTGCTTTTCGTTGAAAGTTTAGTTGTATAGCCATCTTTTTGATGTTTTTATAAAATAAAGAATGGGAGTAGTCAACTGTTTTGACTTTTTTTTACAAAACATCACAATCAGTCAGTAAGAAAAATCACAATTGATTATTGCTTATTGTTAATTGATAATTATACACATGCTACGAACACATACCTGCGGCGAATTAACGGCAAAAAATGAAAACGAAAAGGTTACCCTTACTGGATGGGTTCATCATCGTCGAGATCATGGAGGCATTATTTTCATTGATCTTCGTGATCATTATGGAGTGACACAGATAACCTTTGATCCGGAAATCAACAAAATAGCTCATACTGAAGCCGAGCATATTCGATCAGAATGGGTACTGAAAGTAACCGGAACAGTTAAAAAACGAGGAGAGGGCTTGACCAATAAAAATTTAGTAACGGGTGAAATTGAACTTTTTGTTGAAAAATTAGAAATTTTGAGCAAATCAAAGACACCTCCCTTTGAACTCAATGAATATCACGATGGCGTACGTGAAGATCTCCGATTAGAATATCGATACCTTGATCTTCGTCGTCCACAAATGCAGGCAAATTTACGACTGAGGCATGATATCACGATGTATATTCGGTCGTTTTACGATAGCCAAAAGTTTATGGAAATTGAGACACCCATTCTTATCAAAGGAACACCTGAAGGATCACGAGAATACCTTGTTCCTTCTCGACTACACAATGGAAAATTTTATGTTTTACCACAATCCCCACAACAGCTCAAACAGTTGCTCATGGTTGGAGGAATGGACAAGTACTTTCAGATCGCACGGTGTTTTCGAGACGAAGATTTACGTGGAGATCGTCAACCAGAGTTTACACAACTGGATGTAGAACAATCCTTTGTCGAAGAAGATGATATTATTCAGCAGACAGAAGCCCTTTTACTCGGGATGACAGAGAAATTGAAGTCAGAAAAAAACTATAAATCGTTCTTGGATAATGGAAAAATAAAGCGAATGACGTGGCAGACAGCTATGGAAAAGTATGGTTCAGATAAACCTGATATACGATTTGATTTAGAATTTGTCGATATGACGGAGGAAAAAAAGGGTTGTGGCTTTGGTGTTTTTGAAAACGTAGATCGTCTTTTTACCCTTCCAGTTCCAAATGGTTCGGAGCTAAGTCGGAAGGATATCGATAATTTGACAAAACTCGCACAAAAACACGGAGCCGGTGGACTGGCTTGGGTTCGCGTGGGTGAAGATAGTGGTCCAGTGATGAAGAATGCCAAACCAGAATTTATCAAAAAGTTAGTTGAAAAAACTGGAAGTAAAGACGGTGACTTGATTTTCTTTGGGGCAGGGACATTTACACAAGCAACTGAACCACTCGGTCAGGTTCGATTAGCCGTCGCTGATAAATTTAATCTTCGTAATAATGATGATTTTGCCTACCTCTGGGTAACCGAATTTCCCATGTTTGAGGTCAAGGAAGACGGAACAACGGGCGCAGCACACCACCCGTTTACCATGCCAATAGAATCGGATATTCCACTTTTAGACACGGATAAAACAAAAGTTCGATCACACGCCTATGATATTGTCCTCAACGGAACAGAACTTGGAGGAGGATCGATTCGTATCCACGATGAAAAACTTCAGCATAAGATTTTTGAAACACTGGGAATGGATGAAGAAGAAATTCAAATGAAGTTTGGTCATATTTTAAAAGCGTTTAGTTATGGTGTTCCTCCACACGGGGGAATCGCTCTTGGAATTGATCGTTTAGTAATGCTTTTCGCTGATATGCCAAATATTCGAGAAGTCATTGCTTTCCCGAAAAATCAATCTGCTCAGGATTTGATGCTTGGTGCACCAGCTCCAATGCCCGAAAAAGAACTACACGAACAGAATATTGAGATCTTGGAGGAGGTATAACACTAATATGGATAGGAAAAAATAAAAAAGAACTGAAAAATTTCAGTTCTTTTTTAAGTGCAAAATAGTCATTTACCTCTTATTAACAACAGAACCAAAGCCTTTCATTGCTTCTAGAACCTCTGTCGGAACCATCCAAATTGTGGTATTTGACTGATCAGAAGACAAATCATTGATTGCCTGCAACGTTCGTAAATGCATCGCACCAGGTGTTTTCCCAAGTATTTCTGCAGCTTTAGCAAGATTATCGGCCGCAATTCGGTCCCCATCGGCTTTGATGATTACAGCTCGTTTTTCTCGTTCAGCTTCAGCTTCTTTTGAAATTGTTCGTTTGAGATTTTCAGGGATAATGACATCCTTCAGCTCTACCGACTCGACATCAATCCCCCAAGGATCAGTGGTCGTATCAACTGAGACTTTTATCCGATCAGCGATTTCAGCCCGTTTTTGTAAAAGTGAATCAAGCGTTACCTCCCCCACCGCATTTCGCATCGTTGTTTGAGCGACCTGCGACACCGCCCAAAAGAAATTTTCTACTTCCAGTACCGCTTTCCCCGCATCCTGTACTCGATAGTAAACCACGGCATTGATCCGTACAGGAATATTATCTTTGGTAATCGCTTCTTGATCGGGAACATCCACCGCTTTCGTCCGAATGTCGACCTTTTTCATCGACTGAAAAATAGGGATGACCAACCGCCATCCTGGTTGCTTAATACCTGTAAATTTACCGAGCGTAAACATAACTCCACGCTCGTACTGATTGATCTGTCGGATAAAAATAATAATACCGAAGATGATAAACGGAAACAGTCCAAAATAGGCCATATAGAGTTGGGTTAGATTTCATAGATCAGTTTAAGTTTAATTTTCATTTTATCAAATATTCTTTTGTCATCCTGAACTTTTTGTTAATTTCATGTAGCGAAGGGTTTCGTATACATTTATAGAAGTATTGATTCATCTGACTTAGGTATCAGTTTACAGAACAAGATTCTTCACGGATTTGACTCAAAATAGAAAGTTCAAGATGACAGAGATATACTTTTTGCAAAATAAATAATTTGACTCTCTTTACATTATCCATACAATCGCGTGGCTATAATGGTGTTTGTGTGATTTTTTGGCCAAAGAATCCGCTTTGTAATGCACCTTATATGAAACTTACAATGTTTCAAAAAAAAGCTTTTTTACCCCCTATTTCGTATGAAAAACAACATCAAAATTAAGGACTTCGATGCGATAGCGCTTTCAATTGCCTCGCCCGAAGATATTTTGTCATGGTCTCGTGGTGAAGTGACGAAACCAGAAACAATCAACTATCGAACCCAAAAACCAGAACGTGACGGATTATTTTGTGAAAAAATCTTTGGTCCTGTTAAAAACTGGGAATGTGCTTGTGGAAAGTATAAAAGAATACGATACAAAGGGATTATTTGTGAGCGATGTGGCGTAGAAGTAACTCGTTCTATTGTTCGTCGAGAACGAATGGGACATATCAAATTAGCCGTACCAGTAACTCATACATGGTTCCTTCGGTCAACTCCCTCAAGAATTGGACTTTTGATGGATCTTTCGGTTAAGCAACTAGAGCAGGTCGTTTACTTTGCTTCGTATTTAATCGTTGACGTTGATGAAGAATCAAAGACTGAAGCGCTTGAAGAACTTGAAGCCGATTACAAAAAACTTTTAGAAAAAGAAAAAGCTCAAAATGCAGAAAGTCTAAAAGCTGCTAAGATCGCCTTAAAAAAGGGGGATATGACCGAAAAAGATGTTGCGGATCTCGAAAATTCCATTCTTCTCGACATGGAAGAAATTACAGAAAATTTTCAAAATGCGAAAACAGAACTAGAGGGACTCGCTGTTGGGAAAGTTCTAACCGAAACGGAGTACCGAAATGCTTCAATGAAATTTGGACATGTCTTTCGAGCCGGTATTGGGGCAGATGCTATTCGAGAAGTAATTCAACAAATTGATCTTGAGAAGTACCTTGCTCAGTTGAAGATTGACTACACAAAATGTTCTGGACAGAAGCAAAAGAAACTGATTAAGCGAATGAAGCTAGCTTCTTCCCTTCTTCGAAGTGAACAAAAACCCGAATGGATGATTGTTACCGCCATTCCTGTTATCCCTCCTGAATTACGACCAATGGTTCAGTTAGATGGTGGGCGTTTTGCGACTTCAGACCTTAATGATCTTTATCGACGAGTGATTAATCGAAATATGCGTTTAAAAAAACTGATTCAACTAGGAGCGCCAGAAATTATTTGTCGAAATGAAAAACGAATGCTGCAAGAATCCGTGGATATCTTGATTTCCAATTCTGTTCGAAATTCTAGATCAGGTGTTAATCAGGTTCAACGACGAAAGCTTCGATCGCTTTCTGATATGCTCAAAGGAAAACAAGGACGATTTCGACAAAATTTGCTTGGAAAGCGAGTGGATTATTCAGGACGTTCGGTGATCGTTGTTGGTCCAACACTTAAACTTGATGAGTGCGGACTCCCAAAGAAGATCGCACTAGAACTCTTTAAACCATTTGTAATTTCAAAACTTATTCAGTTTGACCTTGCTCATAATGTAAAGAGTGCTGAAAAAATTATTAAAACAGGTGAAAAAGTTGTGTGGGATATTCTCGACGAAGTTATTGAAGGGAAATATGTTCTACTCAATCGAGCTCCAACACTGCATCGTCTTGGAATTCAGGCTTTTCAACCACGACTAATTGAAGGAAAGGCTATACACCTTCATCCGCTTGTTTGTGCGGCTTTTAATGCCGATTTTGACGGAGATCAAATGGCCGTTCATCTTCCTCTTTCAAAAGAAGCTCAAACCGAAGCTAAGGAAATTATGTGCTCTTCAAAGAACCTAATGAAACCCTCTGCTGGAGAGCCAATCGTTAGTCCATCACAGGACATGGTACTTGGATGTTACTTTTTGACACAGGCCTTTAAAGGGAAAAAAGGCGAAGGTATGGCCTTTGGTAGTGCTGATGAGGCTATTTTAGCTTATGAATCGGGACATATTCATTTACAAGCCTTGATTAAAGTTCGACTTGACGGAAAGATTATTGAAACTTCCGTTGGACGAGTACTTTTTAATCAGATCTTGCCAGAATCATTCGAGTATCGAAATGAGGTTTTTGGTAAGAGTGGGTTGAAGAATATTCTCGAAGAAGTCTTTAAAAAAATGGGAACCGAAGCAGCCGCACAGTTAGCCGATAATATTAAAGATCTTGGATTTAAATATGCTTCACTTTCTGGTATTTCTATATCGGCTTTTGATCTTAAAGTGCCTGAAAAGAAAGATATCATTATCGAAAAAGCGAATAAGGTCATCAACAAAATTAACGCTGAATATCGATTTGGACTTATTACCGATGAAGAACGTTACAATCATACTATTGCTCTTTGGTCTAAAGTGAAAACAGAAGTAACCAACGAGATGATTGCTAAATACGATAGTGAGAATGATATTTATTATATGGTGGACTCTGGTGCCCGAGGTAATTGGGGACAGATTACACAAATTGCAGGAATGAAAGGGTTAGTAGCGAGCCCTTCTGGGCGAACGATTGAACTTCCTATTCGATCAAACCTAAAAGAAGGATTTACCATTCTTGAATACTTTATTGCAACACATGGAGGACGAAAAGGAAAATCAGATACAGCCCTAAAAACCGCTGAAGCAGGATACTTAACACGACGTCTTGTGGACTCTGTTCAGGATATCATTATTCGATCAGATGACTGTAAAACGAAAACTTTTAAGCTTATTACACGAGAAAATTCTGAACATTTAGGGATTGATTTTGAAAAGCGAATCTATGGACTGACGGTTGGTGTTGGTGTTAAAAAGGGTGGAAAGACGCTGATAAAAGCGGGAACAGTTATCGAAGATGACCAAATTGCTCTTATTCGAGAAAACCAAATCAAGGAAATCCATGTCCGAAGTGTGATGTACTGTCGAACACTTGGTGGTGTTTGTAAAAAATGTTACGGACACGATCTTGGAAATAAAAAAGTAGCTGAAATGGGAACCCCTGTGGGGATTATTGCTGCTCAATCCATTGGAGAACCTGGAACACAATTAACCATGCGAACCTTCCATATGGGAGGAATTGCAACAGAAGGGGCTTCGATTACACAAGGGTTGACACGAGTTGATGAACTCTTTGAGGCTCGATCTCCTAAAAATCCAGCCGTACTTGCTGAAATCGGAGGAAAAGTAACAATTAAAAAAGGAAAAAACGATACGAAAATCGAAATAAAGGCTACAAAAGCAGAAGAGGATGTCCATACGCTTGGTTTAGCTATGGATTCGGTTGTTAAAAAAGGTGATAAAATCAGAGAAAAACAGATCATTGCTCGTTCAAATGAAGACAAAAACACCGTTAAATCACGTTGTGAAGGAGTCGTTGTTAGTGTCGCTAAAGATGCTATTACAATTAAACAAAGTGCCGCACAGGAAAAAGTTTATAAGGTTTCTCACCGAACAACACTTAAGGTTAAAGATGGAGAAGAAATTACGAAAGGAACCCCTTTGACGGTTGGACATGTCGATCTCAGAGCTTTAATGGAATTAACCTCTATTGAACGAGTTCAAGAATATATTTTATACGAAGTACAATATATTTATGCCTCACAAGGACAACATATCAATGAAAAACATATCGAAATTATTGCGAAGCAAATGGCTTCAAAAGTTCGAATACTAGAAGGTGGTGATACATCATTCCTTCCTGGTGAGATTAAAGATGTAATTCAAGTAGAACTCGAAAATGAATCACTAAAAAAATCTCAAAATCCAGCTCGATACGAACGACTCCTTTTAGGTCTCACAAGAATTGCTCTATGGACAGACTCATGGCTCTCAGCCGCTTCATTTCAGGAAACTATTCGAGTGCTTGTTGAGGCTGCTACAACACGAAAAATAGATGCGCTTGACGGACTAAAAGAAAACGTTATCATCGGTCGGCTTATCCCAGCAGGGAAACACTATAAAGACCTAAAAGCAAAGGATAAAAATTTACAATAAAATTAAAAAAGAATAGTTACAATTATTCATCTCATCATACCATTATTAATTACCGCTTAAATGCCAACTATCAATCAACTAATTCGGAAACCTCGAAAGAGTAAAGTAAAAAAGTCTAATAGCCCAGCACTACAGACAAAACTTAATTCGTTAAAAAATAAATCCGTTCACCTACCGTCTCCTCAAAAACGAGGTGTTTGTATCAAGGTAACAACAACAACCCCTAAAAAGCCAAACTCGGCTCTTCGAAAGATTGCACGGGTTCGTCTAACAAATGGATATGAAGTTAATGCTTATATCATGGGAGAAGGACACAACCTACAAGAGCATTCTGTTGTTCTCCTTCGAGGAGGGCGAGTGAAGGATCTTATTGGAGTTCGATACCACATTGTTCGAGGGACGCTTGATACACAAGGGGTTGAGAACCGAAAACAAGCCCGTTCTCGGTACGGAACCAAACGTCCAAAGTAGTCACTAAAACACTTGAATATTTAACTCTCAATCATTTCAATATCATTATTTAACTCTTTAAAATATGTCAGCAACAAAAGCAGCGCCTACTGGAAGCGCCTCAAAAAAACCAGTCACTGGAGGAGGCAAAAACGAAAAGAAGGTAAAATACGTTAACCCATTTTCTTTTACGGATCCTTTGCAAGTTAAGTTTGTAAACTGTATTATGAAAAATGGAAAAAAAACCATTGCTCAGCGTATCATGCAGGATACCTTCGATGAGATGAACCGAAAGGGTGATAACAGTCCACTTAAAACATTTGAAAAAGCAATGAGAAATGCAACCCCAATGATGGAGGTGCGGGCAAAACGTATTGGTGGAGCGGTTTACCAAATACCGATCGAGGTAACATCCAAACGACAACAAAGTCTTTCTATGCGATGGATTTTAGAAGGTGCTCGAAAGAAAAAAGGAATGCCAATGTATAAACGGTTAGCCGCAGAATTAACCGACTGTGCTAATGAAACAGGATTTGCTTATGGGAAGCGAGAAGATTCTCACAAGATGGCTCAGGCTAACAAAGCTTTTGCACATTTAGCTCGATATTAATATCGTTAACCAAAGCAAAAAATAGTCATAAAAAACATGGGAAACCGTGTTTTTTTTATGGAGATAAATTTTTTTATAAACTAGATGTAAAAAAGGTTATAATAATCAAACTTCTTCAATACCTAAGTTTAAAAATAAATTTCCTAAAGGCAAAACTTGATAAAAGAGTTGATTAAGCGTATAATGAAAAGAATATAAAGTAAAAATAAATAAAAAATGTTACTCTTTCATACTGATAATCTGATTCACTATGGACTAGATCGAGTCTTTCAATTTGCGAAAGACGCTAATTATGATGGAATTGAAATAGGAATTGACCTAATCTATGACAAACAAGATCCCGAATACTTGAAAGAATTAGAAAAACGGTATGGCATAAAAGTTAAAGCGTTTTCTTTATCTGAAAAATATGAAAATAAGCTAACTGATCGTTTCCACAAAACAGTACGGGAATTCCCAGGAAGCATCATCAATCTTAATTCCTCTGAAATTTTATCGTTTCGGTATAAACGATGGCTTCTTACCACAGTTCCAAAACTCGTTAAAAAGTATAATCTTCAATACAACCACAAAAATACCGTCACCAAAATGTTTTTAGGATTCATTCCACAGCGAAGTAATAATTCTATTGAAGTTCTTAAAACAAAGGGAAACATCTGTCTTGACCTTTCGGCTTTGGCTCTTTCTCATGAGGAAATAATCAAAACCATTGCCTCTATGGACGGACAATTAAAGCATATCTACCTTTCAAATTTCTCAAACCATCAAGCCTACTCACTTCCTACAAGTGGGATTTTACCCTTGGAGAGTTTACTGGTCAAACTAGCACACCAAGAGTTTAAGGGACACTTTACTGTAAAGGTAAATCCTAAATTCCTTTCGGAGGGGGATGAAGATGTACTTTTAGTTAAAATGATCCGTACGAGAGAATTTTTTGAAAAATACTTTGTAAAAGAACTACAGGAAACGATAAAACAAAAATAATTTGTTCCTTTCCTTGGTTCAACTATCATTAACAAGTGAAATTTATTATCAATACTAGTCTTGAACCAGAGTTTTGTGCTCTTTTTAACAAAGATAATGTTTTAATCGATATTATCCATTTCCCCAATCGTAGAAAAACGGGATTACTCATTTGGAAATTTTTAGAAAAGTATAATATCAGTAGTCAGTCACTTAGTTTTATTGGTGGCATTACTGGTCCTGGTAGTTTCTCAAGCCTCAGAACCACTGCTGGTATTTTAAATGTTTTAAACTTGAAATTTGGCCTCCCTGTTCACCAAGCTCGAGCCGATCTCATGGTCAAAGCACTTCTTAAAAAAGAGAGAATTCCCGTAGACACCTTTGTACTAAACTCTTTTGGGGACAGTGTTTTTTATCCCCAAAATCACCAACTCATCCGAGCAAGCCTTGATCAGGTTGTTGAGAAGTTTAAGCAAAAAACGGTTTGTGTTTCCTTTTTACCAAAAGAAAAAGGTTTATTTTTCGAGAAAACCATGAAAGTTGAAACATCACCTCTCCCTCAAATTTGCTTAAGTGTTTTAGAACAACAATCTCCAAGCGTTTCGTTTGAAGCTGACTATGAATTTCCTGCCGTTTAGGTAAGCGATTTTAGAGCTCGACTAAAGACTATTCGGGCTTCTTCCGCTTGTTTTTTTGAAATCCTAAAATCTGGCTCATGAGCAACCCGATTTCGCATTCGATGAAAATACCAAACTTTTTTTATATTTGGAATATCATCTGCGATTTTCTTAACCTTTTCTGCCGCAGATTTTTCCCTAGATGACAACGATTCAATGCCTGCAATAAAGATTTTATGACTTTCTATTAACCCGTGGGAGGGATCTAGTTTTTGAGTTTGATTTATCTTCTGGATAAGTTTTATCACTTGTGATTTTTCAATTTTGGGCTTCTTTCTGGCTACTATAAATATCAGTCCAATAAAGATGATAAAGACCACCAATGCCAATAAAATTGTACTACTCATGTTGTGGTTAAAATATTGATTACTATAAAGTAGGTTTAACAAAACAAAGAAATAGAGCGTGTTAATAAATGATTAAAACCTAATTTATCCATTTGAACTCAAGAAAAATTTTACCAGTGTTTCCGTATCCGCAGACGGTGGTGCGGATGCCAAGACAGCCTGAATCTGCCCCTTATCATAACCTAAACCTTGCAGGGCATCAAGCGCTTCCTGTTTCGCTGGTGGCATTGATGACATTGACGGTGTTGAAAGATCTAATTTCCCCTTTAGTTCTAAAATTATTTTCTGTGCCATTTTTTTCCCAATTCCTGGTGTTTGTGTGATGGTATCGATATCTCCATTATCAACCGCTACAAAAAACTGATCAACTGGTCCACCAACAATTTGTAGCCCAATCTTAGGTCCAATACCAGAAATACCGATCAATTTTTCAAAAATAAATTTTTCCTCTTTCGTTAAAAAACCATAAAGTGAAATTTCTTGTTCTCGAACAATTGTATGAATATAGGCCGACAAAGATTGTCCTTGCTTAGCTTCTCCAAGTAAGTTTAAACTGCAAAAAATTTCATATCCGATCCCACCCGAGGTCATACAGATTATTTTTTTTTCATTGATATCGCGAACGACGCCTTCTATAAATCCGATCATAATTTCAGTTTAAAGGTTTACACGTAAAGTTCAAAGCAGTTTGCAGTTTTAGAGCAAGACCGTACAGTTGTAGATGCATGAAACGGCAAAAAATACTACATATCACAACCCATTTTTATCCATTTATTGGGGGACTAGAAAATATGACATTTGATCTAGCCAAACACCAAGCACAACAACATGAAGTGACTGTTTTAACGTGTCAGTATGATAAACATCTTCCTTTATTTGAAGAAATTGATGGGGTAAAAATTTATAGATTTCCGAGTATAGAAATTCTCAAAAATCAGTATTCAGTTCCAAAATTTGGTTTTTCAAAAAAAATAAAAATTATAAAGCCTGACTACATTTTTACGCATACTCGATTTTTCATGACCTCTTTTTTGGGGGGCTTTCACAAGAAAAAAGCACAATGGATCCATATTGAACACGGACAAAACTTTGTCCGATCAAAGAATCATTTAATTGCCTCTTTCGCGTGGCTATTTGATCAATCACTCGGACGATATATTTTAAAAAAAGCTGATAAAGTTATTGTGTTAGGATCTGAAGGAAAACAGTTTGTACAACAATTTAGAGGCAATAGGCCTATTATGACAATTCAAAACGGCGTAAAAATTCCTCAAAAAATCTTAAATCCACCACGAAAAAATAAAGTAGTGTTTTTCGGACGCTGTATTCCCGAAAAAGGTATTTACGAAATTTTGGAAGCAGCAAAACAGTGTCCAAACTGGTTTTTTGATCTATACGGAGAAAGTTCTATTAACTGTTTGCTCCCAAATGTTAAATTTCACGGGAAAGTCGATCCAACAAAAATATCCGAAAAAATTCAAAAGGCTGACCTAATTCTTTTACCAAGTTGGAGTGAGGGGAATTCCTTAGCTATACTGGAAGCAGCCGCTAATAGACGTCCTATTTTAGCGACACCCGTTGGACAAAATGAAAACATCGTATCTCCTTTTTTTATTGTCCCTGTAAAAAATACAAAAATGATCATCAAAAAACTTCACCAACTTCACCATAATTGGGAAAAACTTGAGGCAGAAGGACATTCTAACTTAGAAAAAGTAAGGCAACTATACGCTTTCAATGATACTATGAAGGAGTATGATAGGCTGATAAAACAGGATTAAAAATCAGAAAAATCTATCTACATTCAAACTCAAGTTCTTGACCCCTCGGAATATTTTCAACAAAATGCCCGTCAGAAAAGACCATATCCCCTCCCATAAAAGTTTTTTCGACCTTTACGGTTATCGGAAATCCCGCAAAGGGTGACCATTTACACTTTGAAAAGAATTTTTCAGGCTCAATCTCCAGTGATACATTGGGATCGAGTAAAACTAAATCCGCATCATACCCCGCTTCGATCTTCCCCTTTTTATGCTGAATATGAAAAATCTCGACCGTTTTTTGTGATGTCATTTCCGCTAACCGCTTCAAATCCCAGTTTCGTTTTTGAAATTCTGTAAAGAGGAGTGGAAGAAAAGTTTCCACACCAGGTATCCCAAATGGCCCCTCTTTTTCAGGGTTTTTAGTTTTTTCTTTTTCTTCAATCGTATGTGGCGCATGATCAGTTGCGAAAACATCGATTGTTCCATCAAGAACCCCTTCCCACAAGGCTTCAATATCTTTTTCAGTCGCTAACTCAGGTTTCATACAACAAAAGGCTCCACAGGCTTTCCGTTCTTCATCGGTAAGAAAAAGATGATGCGGACAAACTTCAACGGTAATTTTTTCTTTTGCTCCCGATTTTTTTTTCATCTGCCGAACCAACTCAATTTCCGAAGCAAGACTGGCATGACAGAGATGGAGTTCACAGGGGAAATTTTCTTCTTCCCAGATTTCAACCGCTCGAAAAAAAGTTTCTCCCTCTGCATGAAGAGCTACTTTATTCGTTGCCTGAAAAACCTTTCGCCACTGTGCTTCATCATCCATTTTTAAGTTTCCCGTTGTAGCATTAAGGTAAAGTTTTACTCCGGGAATATTTTTTACTTTTTTTATTTCTTCAATATTTCCAATACCTGCTCCAAAGTACAATCCAAAATTAGCGATAGAATTTTCTAGTGCCAGTGTTCGCTTATCGTCTAAAATTTTAGTCGTAAAAGTAGCTGGCTTTGTATTGGGCATATCAAAAAAACTCGTTACCCCAGCTGAAACCGCCGCTTGTGATCCTGTTTTAAATTCTTCTTTGTACTCAAAACCTGGTTGTCGAAAATGAACATGTGGATCAAACCAACCCGGCATCAGTATTTTGTCCGTTCCATCAATAACTTTACAATCATTAGTCGTCAATCGATGATTACGAGTAATTTTACCATCCTTAATAAAAACATCTCCAATGCGATCTTGGTTTGCATCAATAATCCGAATATTTTTGAGATGATAGTCTGACATAAATTTAGATGAGCTTGAGGGCCTTTGCAATCAAAGCCATCCGCACAGGCGTTCCATTGGCGGCTTGCTCAAAATATTTGGCTTGAGGTAAACTATCTACCTCCATAGTAATTTCATTCACTCGTGGTAATGGGTGCATGAGAATAGCTTCTGGCTTCATTTTTGAAACTTTTTCTACATCAAAGACAAAAGCATTTTTGTATTTTTCATATTCGGTTTTTACCTCAAATCGTTCAGCCTGAATCCGCGTATCATAAATCACATCTGACGTTTCTAAAATTTCATCAGTCAAATCCCCAAAAATACCGTCACTATTTTGTCGTAATTTATCAGGAATCATTAACGCTTGAGGCGCTACGAAATTTATCTGAATATTAGGGAAGTTCCGTAAAATCTGAGTTAAAGAGTGAACCGTTCTCCCATATTTCAAATCTCCCACCATTGAAACTATGATGTTTTTTTCCAGTCCAAAATGTTTTGAAATCGTGTAAAGATCGAGCAGGGCTTGAGTTGGATGCTCCGCTGCTCCATCTCCAGCATTAAGCACTGGGATCCCCGCGTAATCAGCCATAGTTTGAGCATCACCTTCTGTCTTCGATCGAATAGCAATAATATCAGTATAATTTCCAATAATTCGTGCAGTATCTGACAAAACTTCTCCCTTCGTAATAGAGGAAAAATGCACATCTGTTTCAGAAATAATGGATCCTCCCAGTCGCAACATGGCGGTCTCAAAACTAAGTCGCGTTCGCGTAGAGGGTTCGTAAAAAAGAGCTGCCAATATCTTCCCTTTAGCTATATTGGATCCACCATTTTTTAAAACTTTCTCCATATGGGCAGATTGTTCCATAATTTCGAGTAGTTGTTTTTTGGAAAATTGCGAAGCTCTGAGTATATGTTTCATTGGCAAAATTATATTGCGTAAATGATGTAAAATCAAAAGAATCAACAAAAATTCGTCTCTCTATTTCGATTTTATAGAACAAATAGGTCTTAGATAGAAGGAATACTACCCTTTACACAGGGCAGACCAAAGCTAAGTTCATCGTAGTCAGCTTTGAACTTGAATTCATCGATTACTAGGTTTTTATTTAATTTTTTGAAAATATTATTACCATATTATCGAATTTCTTATAACTCTCTCAAAAATGCTCAGTATCGCAGAAATCAAACTCGGGAAAAATATTATCATAGACGGTGCCCCATACCAGGTCACATGGAACCAATTTGGAAAGACTGCTCGACAGGGTGGAGTTATGAAAACAAAGCTGAGAAACCTTTTAACTGGTAATGTGATAGAGAAAACTTTTCAGGGAAATGACAAGGTCGATGAAGCCGAAATTACCTATAAAAAAGCTCAATTTCTTTATGCCAACGGTGATGATTATGAGTTTATGGATAATGAAACTTATGAACAGTTAGCCTTTACTAAAGCACAACTTGGAGAAGTAGCAAACTTTCTTTCTGACGGAACCGAGTGTGATATCAAATACTTCAACGGAAGTCCCATAAATGTACAAGTTCAGCCAAAAATGACTTTTGAAATTATTGAAACCGAGCCAGGTATCAAAGGGAATACGGCGGGAACAGTAACTAAAAATGCTACGATTGAAACGGGATACGAAATCAAAGTACCACCTTTTATCGAAAAAGGAGAAAAAGTCGTAATCAATACGCTCAATGGTGAGTATGTCGAGCGAGCAAAGAAGTAGATATTTTTTGTAAATTTTACCTAGTGCAAGATTTAGAAGGATGACTGTGTTTTTTTAGGAAACTAGATTTCTAATAATACGGGACAGTGATCCGATCCCATCTGATCAGTTAAATATTCGATATTTTTCACCTCAGAGAGAAGATCCTTGTCAATGAAAAAATAATCTATTCGCCACCCAACATTTCGAAGACGTGATCGCGTAATCACGTGCCACCAAGAGTAAACCTCTGTTTTTTTAGGAAATTTTGCACGCCAAACATCTATCCATCCCTGAGTTATCCACCTATCCAACCATTCACGCTCAGCTGAATGAAAACCAATTTTCCCTTCATTCTCTTTTGGTCGAGCCAGATCAATTGCCTCATGAGCACAATTAACATCACCTGCAAAAATGACCTTTTGCCCCATTTTTCGGATTTCATTTATATAGTTTAAAAAGTTTTCGTAAAACATGAGCTTTCCTTCCCAGGCTTCAGATGATTTTCCTCCGTTGGGGAAGTATACACCTAAAATAGAGTAATCATCAAAGTCTACACGAGAAACCCGACCTTCATCATCACTAAAATCAGGCATACCTGGTAAAAACTTAACCTCATTAAACTCGTTTCGTCTAATCCAAATAGCCGTTCCAGCATATCCAGGTTTTACCGCTGGATGGTAAAATTGAAGGTATTCAGGGTGCTCTCTTAACGCTTCTGAAAGCTGTTCTGGATTTGCCTTTATCTCCTGAATTAAAAAAATATCTGGATTATATTTTTTTAAAAAATCATCTAAATCGCCTTTTCGCTCTACCGCACGAATACCATTGACGTTCCAACTAATAATTTTCATATTGATAAAAAAGAACAAAAAACTATGATTCACTGCGTATAATAATCAATATTGATCATGAAAAAAGTATTCACACTCATTTTCCCGCTTATCTTGTTCGGGTGTAGTAATAATACGGCTCCCATAGAATCTCAAAATACTCAGAACAATTCTCAAGATCAGGTTGGACTTTCAGAAGTTAAAGCCGTAAAACAAGTCCCAATAAAAACCGTGGGGCTTGGTAAAACTTGTGGGGGAAGTGAAAATATTGGTTGTAAAACTGGGCTGATATGTCAACTCACTCAAGGAGTAGAAGGCATCTGTATTGAAGCTGTCGTTCAAAAAAATCTAACCTGTTCAAAGGAAAGAAAACCTGTCTGTGGTGAACGTCACGGTATAAAAAATGGATATCTCAACGAATGTGAAGCTATTAGGCATGGAGCAACTATTATAAATCAGGGACTGTGTAAATAGACTAAGCCACTAATGTATAATCGTCATCGTTGGTGGCAATAATTTTATTAATTTCGGAAAACTGTCGATGCTTATACAGCTGAACGATATTTTTACCAGACTGATGTGCTAAGTGCATCAATTCCTGTCGTTCTGATTCGTAAGTCTGAGCCCCCTGTCCACTACGTTCTCCCGCTATGACCTCCGTTACGGCTTCATTGATATCATTACTGAGAAGCGGATTCCCAAAGTCATGATGAACCCCTTCATGAATCAAAGCATGAGTCATAAATTCACCATCATTAACCGCCTCCATTTTAGTATTCATACGAACTGTTTTAGCAGAGCTTCCTAGATTTATATCCGCCGCTATATTATCTCCAAGGTTGGTAAGTAAGACTTGGGTTACGTCAAAAGGAGTCTTTTTCTGTGCCACCTCAACAACACTTTCCAATGCTTCCAGTTCCGAGGTTGCCATTGGGTCTTGTTCCAAGGCTTGAAGTCGGCTTCCAATCGTTTCCATTTTTACGTGGGTTAGTTATTTAAACTATGCACATAAAAATAAAGAGCAAGGGTTTTTTATAAAGAATTTATCCCAGAATAATAGTAACCAAATATTTATAGTAGCTTGGAACATTATATTCGATAAATTCTTTAATTTCTTTCGCACGATCCTCTTCTAGTAAATCAACAACAAGAGCAACTTCCATTGAAGACCTTGTATCATCTTCCCCTAAATTATTTGGATCAATCAGTCTCATTTGATCACAAGGGGCTTCAACTTCCCATTTATCAGTCAGCATATCACGTACCTGAATATACATATCAAATGCACAAGCATGTGCTGTTTGAGCAACCTCACTCCTTCCCATTACTCCTTTTGGTGCTGTTGTTGATTGAAATATAGCTTCAACTTTATATTGTTCTTTATTCATTTATCCTCGACTAAATTATTTATATATTTCAATGCTTTGCTAGTTATTAGTAAAATGAAAAAAGTATAAAGTCAACTACCTCGCCTTTTTTTGTAACTCATAGATCTCATCTCGCAAAGCCGCCGCACGCTCAAAGTCCAAGTTTTGTGTTGCGATAGACATCTCAGCATCCAATTCTTTGATAACTTTTTTAATATCTTCTTTTTTTGAGAGGTTTTTGAATTCTCGCTTTCGTCCCCCCGCTAAATCTTTGGAAATATCCACAATTTCTTTTTTAATCGTTGTTGGTGTAATATTATGTTTTTTATTGTAGTCTTCTTGAATCGTTCGTCGTCGATTGGTCTCCCCAATAGCCGCCTCCATCGCCTCTGTCATTTCATCTGCATACATCAACACTCGTCCTTCTGAATTACGGGCGGCTCGCCCAACAATCTGCAACAGCGCATCTCGTGAACGAAGGAATCCTCGCTTGTCTGCATCTAAAATACAGATCAATGAAACTTCTGGAAGATCCAATCCTTCTCGCAAAAGGTTAATCCCCACGACCACTTCAATTGTTCCTCGTCGTAGTTCCGTTAAAATTTCAATCCGCTCCAGTGTTTCTATTTCTGAATGTAAATATTTGGCTTTGATTCCCTGCTCGATCAGGTATTCCGAAA
Source organism: uncultured Candidatus Peribacteria bacterium (assembly GCA_964468965.1). Taxonomy (GTDB): domain Bacteria; phylum Patescibacteriota; class Gracilibacteria; order UBA4473; family UBA4473; genus JALWQU01. The sequence continues at coordinate 11,080 of CAYXXA010000013.1, read as the reverse complement.
GCTCTTCGGCATTTTTTTTCGTCACCGTCGTCACTAATACTCGATCGCCTTTTTTGATTGTTGCCTTTACTTCTGTAAGTAAATCATCAATAGCATTAACCGCCTCTTTTTTCGCTACTTTTTCATGAATTTTTTCATCCCAAAACCGAGCGGTTGATGGTCTTACTTCAATTTCAGGATCTAATAATCCCGTTGGACGAATAATCTGTTCAACAATTTGGTCATCAGCACAATGCGCATATTCGTACTTTCCAGGTGTCGCTGAAACATAAATAGCCTGCTTAATTTTTGACTCAAATTCCTCAAACTTCAATGGTCGATTATCCAGTGCTGAAGGCAATCTAAATCCATGTTCAATCAATGATTCTTTTCGACTTAGGTTCCCATTAAACATTCCACCAATTTGTGGGATACTGATATGCGATTCATCGATAAAACACATAAAATCTTTTGGAAAATAATCCAAAAGCGTAGCAGGTGGTTGCCCTGGTTTGTTACCAGAAAGGTAACGTGTATAATTTTCAATTCCATTTACATAGCCCATCTCTCGCAACATCTCAATGTCATACTTCGTTCGTTGATTAAGTCTGTGTGCCGCTAGTGGATTAGATTTTCGTAATTCTTTTTCTCGAATTTCGAGATCCACTTCAATTTCCTTTGTTACTCGATCAATGACCTCCTTAGTGGTTACCTGATGCTTGGCGGGAAAAACTACCACTTCATTTAATTCTTGAATCGTTGCTCCCGTAAATCCATCAATTTCAGTTATTTTTTCTAACTCATCACCCCAAAATTCCAACTGATATGCCGTATCTCCATGCGGGGGGAAAATCGTAATTACATCTCCCAAAACCTCAAAACTTCCTCGTTTGAAATCTAATTTTACTCGTTCATATTGAATATTGATTAACTGTGAAAGCAATTCTTTTCGTGGATAGACCTTTCCCGCATTAATCGTAATGGCTAACTTTTCATAGGTCTCCACATCCCCCAACCCGTAAATACAAGAAACGGAAGAAATAATAATTACATCTTTTCGAGTTAGTAAATTCACCGTTGCCGCATGTCGAAACTTAGCAATTTCTTCATTAATTGTCGCTTCTTTTTCGATGAAAGTATCCGATTTGGCCATATAGGCTTCTGGTTGATAGTAGTCGTAATACGAGACAAAATAACTCACCGCATTGTCTGGGAAAAATTGCTGAAACTCAGCACAAAGTTGAGCGGCAAGTGTTTTGTTGTGTGCCATAATCAACGTTGGTCGTTGAACTTTATTAATAATATTGGCCATCGTAAAGGTCTTTCCTGTCCCTGTCGCCCCCAGTAGTGTCTGATCTCTAAGTCCATTTTTAATACCCTTTGAGAGTTTGTTAATCGCTGTAGGCTGATCCCCAGTGGGTTTAAAATCGGAAACGAGATTGAATAGTTTTTGGGTCATGTTTCGAAAAAATATTTTTCATAAAGCCCCATATCTTTGCCGAATTTTAAATAAATTGCAAGACAATTTAGTCTTTTAGCTCTTTTTTTTAGAAACTTCTAAAAATTTTTGCTGATAGATGGTGCTAAAACTGCCCCAGACAAAAAATATTAAAACAAAAATCAGTCCTATCCGTGCAGCATTCTGCGAAATTTTTAAGGGTTCAAATGCCCCAAAAAAGTGGGCAAAAAACAAAATAGTATTAAGGCAGATATAGGCTGGAAGGGATACCATTGCCCCAATCGTAGGAAAAGACGAAGGAATGAGTAACGTACAAAACGAAAAAAACATAGCGAGTGGAATTAACGGCTCAACAAATAGATTGGCAAAGAAACCTATTACAGGAAAAGTTCCAAAGGTTAGTCCTAAAATAGGAAATACAGATACTTGTGCCGTAACAATAACGGAAATAATCGTACGAAGTTCAAATTTATGTGTTATGAAGTCAAAAAACCATAGACCAACTGGAACGCCTAAAATAATACCAAGTGTGGCAAAAAAACTAAGAAAAAAGCCAATATCCTGCTGAATCATTGGTGGTGAGTAAATCGCTAAAACAACCGCTGTCAGAAAAAGAAGATTTCGACTATCCGAAAATCGACCGGAAAAAATTGCCCACCCAACAATAATACCAAAGATTGTTGCTCGTAGAACGGGTGGATCAAACCCAACCATAACTAAAAAAAAGAGGAGAGAAAAACTCCCTCCGATAAACACTATAATTCGACCAAATCGTTTCAATAATAAGGTCACAAAGATGATGAGAATCGTAACATTAAAACCCGAAACCACTAAAATATGCTGTAATCCTGAATTTTTAAAATCTACGGAAACCAATTTGGGAAGTTCTTTTTTAACACCTAATAAAATACCCATAGCAATCTGATTATGGGGGGGCGGAAGATGGGTTTCTAAGTTATGGGATAGAATATTCCGAAACCGCTTAGCCTGAAAAACAAAAAAATTACCTCCATTTTGATGGTCTACGATCTTTATATTTTCAGGATTTTTAACAATAGACTGTATTTCAAATCGCTTTAAGTATTTCGGATAATCAAAATCTTCAAACTTTCTTGGAGCTTGAACTTTTCCCGTAAACTCAATGATGTTTCCATAATCAATCGTAACAGACCGGTCGTAAATAAGAAGAACCCTCCCCAAATTCTTATTTAGGGAAAAATGATTCACTTGTTTTTTGTCTATCGCCACAATACGCACAAAAACTCGATTATTTTTTTCTCTTATATCAGGGAAATTATCAATTACCCCAACCATTGATACTGTCTGATAATAGTACTGTGGGAGTTGATCATTCCGTAGATCAAAATAGCTTCGATACTGTCCATAAGTATTTCCTAAACAAAATAACGCAATAAGTAAGAACCAATAGTTTTTCAGTAAAAAGGCAACGGTAAAACAGACTATACTCCCTAATAGTAAGTATTGAATGTACCAAGGTTCTGTCCCCCCAAAAATACCTAGGAACAGGGCTAACAAAAGTGCCCTAAGTTTTTGTGAATGGTAATGAAAAATCGTCACCCTCTAAATCTAAAAAAGTTATAGATTTAAAAAAAGAGTGAAATTTAACCTACCCTTAATCTAAAATAATTTCTTAAAGATATTGCTGGTAAACCGCATACATCTCTTTTGTCATTTTTTCCCAAGAAAACCGCTGACATTGTTTTCGACCTTTTTGAATAAGATTCTTCCTAAGCTTCTCATTGAAGGCTATTTCTTCAAGAGCCACCAGTATTTCCGCTTGGTTTTTGGGATCAAAATAATAGGCCGCATCTCCACAAGCCTCTGGAAGCGAAGCCGCATTAGAACTTGCTACGGGAATATCACACTGCATCGCCTCGATCGGAGGAATCCCAAATCCTTCATAAAAACTAGGGAAAACATATGCCCAACTCGAACCAAAAAGCAGATTCATCTCCTGATGAGGGACAAGTCCCAGATGATGTACACGATTGGTAATATTTAATTGTTTTATCAACTGTTGAACTTCTGGCCAATATGCTGGATCTTTCGGTCCGGTAAGTACAAGATCAATCTTTGCATCAGCATGTTTTTTTACAAACTGCTGATAAGCCTTAATCAATCCCAGAACGTTTTTATGAGTTCGAAGCACGCCTGTATATAAAAAGTATTTTTCAGGGATCTTATATTTAGCTCGAAAAGATGCTTTCGCCGCTTCATCGTTGACGGGTGAAAATATTTTAGAAACTCCATTATAATTAACGGATATTTTACTCGGTTTTACGCCCATTATACGGATCAAATCATTTTTAGTGTTTTCTGAAACTGCGAAAATATGTTGAGCGTTTTTTACCGCTCGACCAATAATAAATTTATAAGCCAACCGAGAAAAGAAATCGTTTTTTTTCTTTCCAGGGAAAAGATGGAGTGTTAGGTCATGAATAGTGACGACATACTTTCCTGAATACAAAACAGGAAGATTAAATTGGGGAAAAACCATTAAATCAAAGTGATGCCGATTTATTTGACGTAAAAACGAAAACTGCTCTTTTACTGAGTAGTGAGGTGAATCCGTAGCCTCAATCGTAAAGTTTGACCCAGGTGCTTTAAACGTTCTCGCAATCTGGGGCTTCATAAAGCAGACAAACTGAGTCTTTTTGTCTAACGTTGCTAGGTGGTTGATAAGTTCTTCGACATGACGTCCTACACCAGTCGAGTGATCTGTACAAAAACGTGCATCTATTCCTATTTTTTTCATTAGCATAAGTTTATGAGAAGATTTATAAATGAAAAGTTAAAATGAAAAAAGTCATACGCTTGTATGACTTTTAAGCTATATTTTAAAACGAAATTATCCCCAAGGGTTTTCTTTTGGCGTAACAGCTAAATGTTTTCGTCCTTTAGCCCGCCGTCGGGCAAGAACTCGTCGTCCAGCTTTTGTTTCCATTCGTGCACGAAACCCATGAGTCCGCATTCGTTTCCGCCATCTTCGTTTTGCTAACATATTAAAATTGATAATTTTACCCAAAGAATCTAACTACTAAACTTCTTTTGTCAAATTCTATATTTTAAAAATGACGAATATGTGACAAAACTTAAGGATCAGTGTTGAATTTCTAATTCATCTTTTTTTAAAGACATAACACAACTATAAAACCTTCAGTACTTCCCATGTTCCTTTTTCTAATACCCCCGATAACACATAATTATTCGCTTCAGTAATTTCAACCTGTACTTCTTTTCCCCGATACGGACGCCCACTCGTGAACCAGACTTCCATAAATTCACGTGAACGTCCGGTATTTTGGTACATGCCATTAGCTAACTTTTCTGATTTTTCAACAAGTACTTCCAAGGTCTTCCCAACAAAAATCTTTCGTCGCTTGAACGCATGTTTTTTTATAATCTCATCAAAGATATGAAATCTTTTTTTCTTGGTTTCCATATCAATAAAGTCATCTTTCATTCGTGCAGCAGGTGTATTTTTTCGCGGTGAAAAAATTGCCGTATACGAGAAATCAAATTTCATCTGTTCTGCAAAATCACATAGTGCTTGAAATTCTTCATCTGTTTCTCCTGGAAACCCAACGATAATATCAGTCGCAATGATACAATTCGGAATTTGTCTTCGTATTTTTTCAATAATGGTTTTATATTTTTCAATTACGTAGTTTCGATTCATCTTCCTCAGCATGGTATTCGCACCGTGCTGAACGGGTAGATGAATATACGGACAACTGGTCTTCATTGTGGCTAGGGCATCAATGACATCATCCGTAAAGTCTTGAGGATGAGCGGAGGTAAATCGAAGACGGGAAAGTCCACGATCATGAAGTTTATCAATAGCTAAAAGCAATTTCGCAAAACACCGTACTTCACTGGCATTCCCACCATCAGTATAGGAATTCACGTTTTGACCAAGCAAGGTAATTTCCTTTGCCCCAAGTTCCACAAGTGCTTCACATTCAGCTAAAATATCGGACATCGGACGAGAAACCTCTCTTCCTCGCGTATACGGTACAATACAATAAGTGCAAAACTTATCACATCCCTGCATAATTGGAACAAAAACTTGAGCCTTGTTTTCCACTTTAGGGATAATTTTGAAGTAGTTTTCAACCGACCCACTTCCAAAAGCATTTTCAAAAGTAGCAAAATCATGATCTGGAAAATGGGATTCAAGTAATTTGGGAAGTCTTGCCGTGTCTTCTATCCGAAAAACCATATCGATTACCTTGTGCTTCAAAAGCGGATCTTTTGATGTTGCTCGATCCCCTGTTTGACGCACCATACACCCCGTTACCGCAATCTTGATATTGGGAAAATTTTTCTTTTGCTGAACCATCAGCCCATTGGCTTTGTCTTCTGATTTTTGCCGAACCGAACATGTATTGAGGATAAATAAATCTGCCTCACTTTCTGTTTTTGCTAAAAAAATACCCGCTTGTTCCAATACTCGTGCTATCCGCTCCGAATCGGAATAGTTCATCTGACAGCCAAGAGTTTTGATGAAATATTTCATAGAGGAAGTTTTGAGTTCTAAGTTTAAAGTTCTAAGCCAGTTTCTTTTTAATGTTTTTTAAGATTTTTACTAGTTTTTAATTTTTTAAAAAACCGCTAAACTGTTAACCATAAAACATTAACTTTCTCATGCTTTCCCAACCACTCAAAGCTCTCATCAGAACCACCCCATCTCATCTTAAAAAACTTGAAAAAATGGGGATATATACGGGACGAGACCTTTTAGAATACTTTCCAAGAACCTTAGAAGATGCTGGCATTCGAACAAAATTTTCAGAAATAGTCCTTGATGAAAAAAATACACTTGGTGGGGAACTACACTCTTTTCAAGTGCAAAAAACAAAGTATGGAAAACGCATTGCCAAGGCTGTTTTGTCACTAGATGACGGAGATATTGAAGTTATTTGGTTTGCGATACCGTATAATATGCGGAACTTCGAAGGATCAAAATATGTCTTTTTGGTCGGTAAGGTGAAGCGAAATTATGGAAAAATTCAAATATCAAATCCCGAAATCCATTTTGAACAAAATATTCACGTAGGCTCTATTCGTCCCATTTACCCGGAATCCCCACCTATAACTTCCAAATGGTTACGAGAAAAAATTTCAGGTTTGTTGTCTCTTGTTCATGATTTTGAAGAAGTTTTACCAACTGAAATTCTGGAATCAGAAAACTTAATTTCAAAACCTCAAGCTATAAAAAAAATACATTTCCCAGCTTCTGTTGAAAGTTGGTATGAGGCGAAAAGACGACTAGGGTTTGAAGAAATTTTTGAAATTCAATTACGGGTTCTTCAGACCAAAGCCCTTCGACAACAAAATGAAAAAAGTTATTTCAAAGTTCCGTTCCAACCAGAAATTGTGAAAAAAGATTTAGACAAATTACCCTTCACCCTCACCAACCATCAAAAAAAAGCACTGGTTGAAATCTTAAAAGATTTTGAAAAAGATCGCCCCATGCACCGACTTTTACAGGGCGATGTGGGATCGGGAAAAACAATCGTGGCTTTTCTTGCCGCATTACAAATAATTCGAGCTGGACACCAAGCCGTCATCCTTGCTCCTACCGAAATACTAGCCAAACAGCATCTTGAGAGCGCTATGAAGTTTTTAGGGAAGGATGAGGTTTTTAAAAAGGAAGAAACCTTATTTTCTGAAAAGGAATCTGATCACGAAAAAAAAACAAATCAGATTAAACTTCTCACCGGCTCTACTCCTGCCAAAGAAAAAAAACAAATAAAATCCGATCTTAAAACCGGCAACATAAAACTCTTAATTGGAACTCATGCGGTACTTACTGAAGATACGATTTTCAAAAATCTTGGCTTAGCGGTTATTGATGAACAACATCGATTTGGCGTAAAACAACGAACAATTCTGTCGGAAAATTTTTCACACGTCTTATCGATGACCGCTACGCCTATTCCGAGAAGTTTGGCGCTTACGATTTATGGTGATCAAGATTTATCCATTATTTCGGAAAAACCCGCGGGACGATTACCAATCATAACTCGAGTAATTGGTGACGATATTACACGACGTAAGTGTGAATACTTTATCGAAGATCAAATCGATAAAGGACGTCAAATTTTCTGGGTCTGTCCACTAGTCGATGAGTCAGATAAAATTGAAGCTCGAAATGTAAAAGCTGAGTATGAAAGAGTTTCTCAGATCATCTTTCCGCAGAAAAGAGTTACCTTTTTACACGGAAAAATGAAACCTAAAGAAAAAGAAAAAATCATGAAAGACTTTCAAGACCACAAGTTTGATATCCTCGTTTCAACGTCTGTAATCGAGGTTGGCGTTGATATTCCGAATGCAACCGTCATGGTAATTGAAAATGCGGAACGATTTGGATTAGCACAACTTCATCAATTTCGGGGGAGAATCGGGCGAAATGACCTACAAAGCTACTGTTTTCTCATGGTCGATAAAAAAGAAGATAAGCAAAAAGAACGATTGCGAGCGATGGAAAAATCAAATGATGGATTTTATCTTTCGGAGGTAGATCTGCAACTTCGTGGATCAGGAGAAATTTATGGGCTCAAACAGAGTGGGTTACCAGACCTTAAGTGTGCTGATCTCAATGACATTGAAATGATGAAAAAAGCTCGAATATGGGCTCAAAAACTATTGGCAGAGGATGTCTTTTTGGATAAATACCAAAGGCTCAAAAATAGAATTAGACAGACAATGGTCTATTTTTCTTAAATGAATTATGATACAATTAAGAAAAATCAAAATAAAAAATTTGGAATTTAAAACATAAAACTTTAAACTTGATCTAAAATGAAATACAAAACTAAGAACGAAGGAATCTCTCTCCTCATTGCTATGGGTGGTTCTTTTTTAGTTTTGATAATGGCCTTTGCCACACTCCTTTCTATCCAAAAAACACTCGCTCAAGTAGAAAGCCTTGAACGATCAACTCGACTGTTTTTTGCGACAGAATCTGGAATTGAAGCTGCTTTTTACCACCATAACTCACGTGGGGCAGGGGTTGAATTTACCGATATATCGAGTGCCTCAAATTCTCAAAAAATTGAACACCTAAACGGAAGCATAATATCATCCTGGACGATAAAAGGACGTAGTAAGCCTGTTGTTGGACTTCTAAGAGAGGACGAAACAGTTCAGATACCACTTCACTGGGATAATTCTGTAGATCCTACTCAAAACCCAAATACTCATAAAGATAAAATTGGAGGAACTCCAAATGAGGAATTTTATTTAACCTTTTACAATGATTCTGCCGACATGAGTGCTGCTGACAAAGCTGTCCTTGAAGCCATGACGAATGGATCTGTTACTATTCCTAATAATTTTAATTTTGGAGATGATGGAGATAATGATGACACAGACGGTGATCGAGGCGCTGATGGAAACGAAATTCTCATTGACTGGTCTGTCTCTCGAACCGTTAGTGGTGTTGGCATTCAAACGTTTAACCCCAAAGGAAATAAATGTAAGATAGGTGATCCAGCTTCTGACTTTATCTGTGAACAAACGCTGCTAGTTGGCAAACAAACTATTTCCCCAAACCCAAGTAATGATACTAAAGCTACGGGGACTCGAGAAGGACGTGTTCTCCCTGGTTATGCAGATCAGACTGTTTCACTTCATGATTTCATGGAATGTTCCGACAGTGCTGCCGCAGGAAATTGTTCTGATTACACGTTGACCTTCAGAGCCCTTCTTAACTTTAAAGACACCAATTCTAATAAAAAAATACCTGGAATTCCCTATACGGTCTCTGGATCGACCAATAGCGGATCAACTAAAAAGTCTATTCCAAAACAAAATTATACCGTTACTTCTGTTGTGGAAGAAAATAATTTTTCTCAGACGATTACCCTTGAGGTTCCCGAAAAAACATCAATTGGTGCATTTGATTACGTAATATTCGACTAAAAAAGGTAGATACATTCACGTTTTAAAGAACGGGAAGTTCGGAATATTCGTTGTGATACAGTTGATAAAGAGTATCCCCGACAAAACAAACTAAGAGTAATCAGAAAAGAAACAAGACTAACTCTTTCCCATACTACATCGAATTTTTAACGCTACAGAAAATCTCCCTCTTCTGTTATTTAACCGTTAAATTCCGGCTTTTTCCTTAATTTGTGTCAAAATTTCATCAACTACTTTAGGGTTTTCTTTCAAAAAGTTCACCGACTTTACTTTTCCTTGTCCAAGTTTTATGTCCCCAAAGCTGTAAAATGCTCCTGACTTTTTCACAACCTTCAAATTTGTTCCTACTTCAAGAAGATCTCCCATTTTTGAAATACCTTCATTAAACATAATATCCACCTCAGCTGTTCGAAATGGCGGTGCAATTTTATTTTTTACAATTTTGATACGAGCCATATTCCCGCTCGCTTCTTTCGTATCTCCACTACCTTCCTCAATTTTCTTCCCCTTTCGAATTTCCATACGAATGGTTGAATAAAATTTCAACGCGTTTCCTCCCGTTGTTGTCTCTGGATTTCCAAAAACAATCCCAATTTTCATCCGAATCTGATTAATAAAAATGATTGTTGTTCCCATTTTTGAAGCGGTTGCGGTCAACTTTCGCAAGGCTTGACTCATGAGTCGAGCCTGCAACCCCATATGACTATCCCCCATATCTCCTTCAATTTCTGCTCGTGGCGTCAAGGCCGCCACAGAATCGATGACAATGAGATCAACGCCTCCAGACCTTACCAGTGCTTCGGTAATCTCCAAGGCTTGCTCTCCTGAATCCGGCTGAGAGAGAAGGAGCTCTTCCATATCTACCCCTAAATTCCCCGCATATACTGGATCAAGAGCATGCTCTGCATCGATAAAGGCTACCGTTCCCCCTGCTTTTTGAAATTCGGCAGCGGCATGCAAACAAATTGTTGTTTTCCCTGAACTCTCTGGTCCATAAATTTCAATAATTCGTCCTTTTGGATATCCACCACCAAGAGCTAGGTCGATGGAAATCGATCCAGAAGAAACTTTTTCAATTTGCTGTTGTTCGCCATCTCCCATTCGCATGATCGCACCCTTCCCAAAATTTTTCTCAATTTGTGCCAATGCCGCCTTCAAGGCTTCTTTCTTCGCGTCGTTTTTCATGATATTTGGGGTTAAAAAAGTCAATCATCCGTATTGGATTTTCATTTCAAACCAAGTCTAGACCTTTTTCATATTTTTAAAAGGGGCGAATTTAAGGTATGCTTCATATTTGATTGACAAAAAAGTAAAACAATTTATATATAGTGTGATTTAAAATAAATAGATGGAAAAATTCTCCATAAACGAAATTTGCGATATAGCGTTAGAGACTGCATTAACTGAGGCTATATTTTGTCCGGAACTAGAAGACCTCAAACTAGACAAAGGGCCAGACCCTGTCATGAATTATTTCCTAGACACCACTGATATGGTTCTAAAAGGTGATTTACCGGCTTGGAAATTTCTTTATAAAATCCTTCCTAACGCTTTAAAATCGGAATATCGTAGGGTAGTAATCCAAGAATCTCAAAGACAATGTGTCATTGCTATTAATAAATTTCTTCAAAAATACGATCCAATGGAATCTGAAATTGAAGGACTAAAAGACATACCTTGTATAGATATTTA
>CAYXXA010000012.1:24853-30396 GCA_964468965.1 uncultured Candidatus Peribacteria bacterium | reverse complement strand
TAAAAACAGAGGACTTCGCAAATGCCTTAACTTTCTTAACCCCGAATTCTTGTTCGATTTAGTACTTGAATCTATCTAGCTAAACCACCCGCATAAACTCAATCGCCATTGACTCGGAAGCTTCTGGTCCATTCCCCGTGACGAGATTCCCATCAACCACAACCGCCTCATCAACGAAAGTTGCTCCGTACTTTTTACAGAGTTTTGGGACTTCATTGTCACCATTCCAACCGGTACACTTCTTCCCTTCACAAATCCCCCACGTGAGGAAGTTTCGAGGTGCCGCACAGATAGCTCCACAGGCCTTTCCGATATTGAAAAATTGAGTCGTTAAACTTCGAGCTACCTCATTGTCGAGATATTCCAAACTGCCATTTCCACCAACAAAAAAAATACCATCAAAATCATCGACCGAAACCTCTTCAAGAAGATAATCATTATTCACTTCATAACCAAATCGCCCCAATGAAGTAGACATTGTTGAAGTCGTTTTTACTGAATAATTATTTTGTTCAAAAAAGGATCGAGGAACAATATATTCAATATCTCGAAAGTTCGAAGAAGCGACAACCATAAGGATTTTTTTCATGGTTAAAGATTAACCAACCGCTATAAAAAAACAACCCATCATGTTTGGTAAAAAAAAAGACGTCCCAGTCGGAACGCCTTTTTATTTTATGTGAGAGTGAAGTTATTATTTTGCTTCTAAAACCTGGTCAACATAAGCCCCTAGGTTAATTGACTGAAATTTCAGTTTTCCCGTTTCGTTATTTACTTCCCAAAAAGTCATAATACCGTCTTTTACCGTCAAACGCTCAACAGGCATTTTACTAATTTGTTTTTCTACCTCTCTGTCCCCAATTTTAGTAATATAAACCCCATTCTCATCAGCCTTTACCTCAACATCAAGATCCTTTTCGACCAGTGGAACTTTTAGCTTTCGTTTTTTAGGTTTAAATTTTATTTTAGGTGGTTCTTCCTGCCTAGTGATTTCTGACTCATTGTCGACAACCACAGGCTGATCAATTTTTTCTCCACTTTCTATATTCTTATCTTTGTCCATAGACCATAACCACCAGATAACAAGAATTAAGAAAAGAAAGAAAAGAGCCGTAAGCAAACGTCGTAACATAGTATTCATGATTTATTTTATTATATTCACCTCCTACGATAAAACAAAGAGTCCTCCAAGGCAAATTAAAATAGCCGCCAAATAACGAAGCCATTGATGTCCCTCTTTAAAAAGGCTTGCCCCAACTAAAACCCCAAATAGAATAGAGAAATTTCGTAATGCGGCTACCACTGAAGCTTCTAAGTATTGAAGCGCATATAAAGCAAGATACCAAGTCCCAATCATCGAAAGTGTAAAAGCTAAAGTCCTTTTCCAGTTTTTTAGATCTGCATAAGCAGCATTTGGGTGAAGATAAAATATAGGCAATAAAAATGGTATCTGAAAAGAAATAATAGCCCACATTTCTGCTGGAGAAAAAACGTCAACTAGCTGTTTATCTACCAAAAAGTACCCTGCCATAAATAAGGTAATCAACACCAGTTTTAAAAAAATTGAAGATCGAACACGCACTATTTTTTTATCAAAACCAAAAATAAGTGCTCCAGAGACAATCAAAGCAATCCCTACTAACTGCAGGATCTCAAAGGATTTCCCCAAAAGAAAAATTTCTCCGATCGTCATAATAATCGGAGCTATACGCGTCAAGGGATACACAACCTGAAATTCATTGTTGGCAATTAAAGGCAGTACTAATAAGATATAGCTCACATGAAAAATAGAGGAAATAAGGATTAAAAACCAATTTTGCCAAACATTGCCCCAAAAAATCGGATTAAAATAAACAAATGAAAAAATAATTGTTGAACCAAAAACCGCCCAAAGATTTATTGTCAGAGCGTGATGTGCTCTCTTCGCAAAACTCGCCATAAGAGGATGGAGAATCGCTGAACCGAATATCGCAAGAATGGGGAACATCAAAGAAAATAGCAGTTAAAACTCCCGAATCTGCAATGTTGGAACATATTCATTCTTCACTTTAAAATCAGAAACCAGAATAAACTTTTTCCCTTTCCAGTCTGGATACGTTGCTATAAACTTCTCACGTGCCCGCTGAATCGTTACCTGTGGATTATCCGAGAATTCTATTCGAAAAGCCAAAACTCCCCAAGCAATTGAAAGTTGTCGTCGAGAAACAGGATCATTTGTAAAGGCCAAGATAGGTGCTTTCGGACGAAAGCTCGACATTCGACGTCCCATAAAACCACTTCTCGTAATAACAACAATCGCTTCAATATAGTCTAGATCTTTCGCCATTTTAGCGGCCATTTTACAAAATTCATCACGAGGGGTTGAAACCGTAACCCAACTTCGGTAGTCACGCTCTTTGAGACAATTTTTTTCGGTTTCTGTCGCTACCGCCACCATAGCTTGAACGGACTTCAATGGATACTTCCCTGCTGCCGTTTCTCCTGAAAGCATAATACAATCAGATCGTTGCCATGTCGCCTCTGCTACATCCGTTACTTCTGCTCGCGTTGGAATAGGATTATGAATCATTGATTCTAGCATATGTGTTGCCACGATCACAGGTTTTTGAAACTCACCAGCCATCTTTATAATTTCACGCTGAACCCGTGGTACTTGTTCAAATGGGATCTCTGCCCCCAAATCTCCTCTTGCCACCATCACACCATCAACCGCCTCAAGAATCGTCCCTAGATGCTTTGTCGCTTCTAGATTTTCTATTTTGGCAATAATATGCGCACGTGATTTCATTTTATCTAAGTACGCCCGCAGTTCTAAAATTTCATCTGCTCGACGAACAAAAGAAAGTGCTATAAAATCAACGCCTTGTTCTACCCCAAAGGCAATATCCTTCCAGTCTTTTTCCGTAATAGAGTCTAGGGAAATATCTTTTCCTGGTAAATTTAAATGGCGTCGTGACGTAATCACACCGCCATCTAAAACCTCACAAATAGCATCCAACCCCCGTTTTTCTATCACTCTCAAATTAATAACCCCATTATCCACCAAAATCTTTTCACCAACTTCAATATCATGAATAAAACCATCATAATTTACACTGATTTTTCCATCTGTATCCGATGGATCAACAAAGTCTGTCGTCAAAATAATTCTATCACCTTTCTTTACTTCTCGTGGAATATTGACATCGCCTGTCCTAATTTCTGGACCTTTCGTATCAAGTAAAACCGCAACATTTTCCGAACGTTTCTTATTGACTCGATGTACTAATTTAAGTGTTTTTAGGTGCGATTCATGCGTTCCATGTGAAAAATTGAATCGAAAAATATTAACCCCTTCTTCGGCTAATTTTTTCAACATTTCAAAACTATCACACGCTGGACCAATCGTAGCTATTACTTTTGTATGTTTCATTATATTTAGTTTATTGATTTATCATTTAAGTACCAAGATTTATTTCGACATCTGTAATTTTTCTAAAACAAGGTCTAAAATTTCTTTTCCAATTTCATCACGACGTCGTAGCTCTCCACCACGATCCACTGCAATTTTTTGCCAAAGAAAATTTGATTCACATCGTTCTAAAGCGACCTCTTTCACCTTTTGTAAATAGGTTTCATCAGACTCATGAAGGTCTGCCATCCGCCCCTTTGCTTCATGGATCTTGGCTCGTGCCTCAAAGGATGCATCGAGAAACAAAACTAAACTTTCTCGCGGAAACCCAAAAATACCATACTCTAATGTTTCTACATATTTGGATAAGACTTCCGTTTCCTTTTTATCCTTACCTCTCGCTGGTGTATAAATAAGATTTGAGGTTACCCCTCGATCAAAAATCACAAGATCAAAATCCTCACGCATTTTTTCAACTTCTTCCAATTGAGCTAATCGATCCGCCGCATAGAGCGAGGCAATCATCCTCGGATCAATATCATGGAAATCCCCCATTTCCCCTCGTAAGTAGGCCGCAATTCGTTTACCAGCCGTCGTTATTTCGTATCCAGGAAATCGTTTCCAGGCTACTTTTATATTTTTCTTGGCAAGGTTTTCGAGTAAAATTTCTGTCTGCGTTGACTTTCCACAGGCATCTAAACCTTCGAGAACGATAATTGGAGCTTTCATAGTATGTGCTTAACTTTTAGTTTTTTTCCCATATTTTAGTTTTAACATGACAATCGTAAATTGGATCGCCCCTAAGACAATATTGGTCAAAATAATAGGAATATCCGATCTAAGTATACCGTAAATAATCCATAAAACAGCGGCAAAAACAAGAAGTACATAAGTCGCAAGCGAAACCGCTTCTACCTCTTTTGTTTTAAATACTTCATAAGCCTGAGGCAAAAAAGCAATCATTATTACCAACATCGCCGCGTATCCGAATATATCTGTAATGGTCATCGACAGACATACTATTCATAGTTTTTTATTTTAAAAGAAATTTAATAAATACTAGAATGATCGTACATGAAAAATGTAAAAATAATCGGAATTCTCAACATTACCCCAGATTCTTTTTCTGATGGCGGATTATATTTCAATCCCGATAAAGCAATTAAACAAGCTCAAAAACTTTTTAATGATGGTGCGAATATTGTAGATATTGGTGGAGAGTCCACACGACCAGGAGCAAAAATGCTAAAACCTGAAGAAGAATGGGCGCGAATAGCTCTTGTTGTGGAAAAATTGTGTAAAAAATTTACAGGAAAAATCTCCATAGATACCCGAAACTTTTCCACAGCCGAAAAATTTTGCCAAGCAGGTGGTACCATTCTCAACGATGTTTCAGGATTTCAAGATCCTCGAATGATTAATGTCGCCGTAAAATATCAAACACTTTGTCTCGTAAACCACTTCCCCGGAAAAACTGTCGAAGAAGTACACACTCGACATTTACGATCTCCCAAACGAATCGCTCGTGATCTCATACACAAAAAAAAGGAAATGCTAAAAGCTGGAATATTGAACAATAATATTGTTCTTGATCCAGGTATTGGTTTTGGGAAAACAATGAAATGCAATTGGGAATTATTAAAATTTGGACAAGTACTCCCTCATGAAAAAATTCTCATCGGACATAGTCGAAAACGATTTCTTGGGAAAAACCGATTTGATATTGAGGTAAACCATAAAGCCGCACAAATCGCTATAGCCAATGGAGCGAGTTATTTGAGAGTACATGAGGTAAGAGATTGTCCAAGAATTTTGGAAAAATAAAAAAATACATTTCAATCCTATTTTCTTATTCGGCTCTGTGTTATAAAATTTTTAAACCCATTTCCTACTTGGAGATCTATCTTTTACTTTCTTTGAATCAGTGAAGTTCTGCACTAACCATTTTACTATATAGCATTCTCATTAAATCCTCCCTAAAAAAATCACTATAGTCCATTAAACCTTTTAATTTATTAGAATTAATGTTATACGTACTTTTGCATAATTCCCAGTCGAAGTCTTCTATCTTTTCATAAAGCTCATCTAGTATTTTCCGTCCAGTCGATGGCTTCTTTTTAAGCAGGTCCATAACTAAATCAATAGGTAGCAC
>CAYXXA010000012.1:0-24753 GCA_964468965.1 uncultured Candidatus Peribacteria bacterium | reverse complement strand
TACTCAGTTCATACTTATCATCCGATATTAACTGCCATAATTCTGTTTTCAATTTAAAAACAGGCAGTGGAAGATTATATTCTTCAGCCTTCCTCTGATTTTTTACTCTAAAAATAACAGTAGCAAGAGGGAGGTCTTTAGGAAGACCTTCTTTTTCCACAAAAAGATGAAGGAATGGGACTTCGTATTTATCTCGAAGAGTCTTACCATATTTATTTCTATCGCTTTCAAACTTATTTATATTAGCAACTATATGATCTATTGCGTTCAAAGCATCTTCCTTTACTAACTCAAACACTTCTTTTACATCACCAAGTTTATATTCTTCTAATTCATCAGTCGCCTTTAATTTTTCTTTATTAAATATAACCTTATCTACTAATAGACTTAAAGAGTTCCTTTCGACATCCACACCAGCTTCCCCTGGATATTTATTGGTTACCACGAGTGTAGGTTGATGAGGTGCATTTGAAGCTGAAGGTGGGGGTGAAAGTAGCGTTTTCGCTGGAGATGGAGGTGGCGTAGAAGACTGTGCATGTGCAACTCGTCGTCTCACTCTTCTGACTTCTTTAGTATGGGGGGGGGAAACGGTACCTCTTTTTTCCGAGCTTTTCTCGCTCGAATCTATGAGTTTAACTTCAACTCCATAGTTACCTTGCCCTTTAAGTAGACCGTGATTCATCATAGTGGCATCTAATGCCCTAACAATATCGAGTAACTGATCATCATCGTATTGAGCACCGTCACCACTTAAATATGGGGCTACAGATCCATCATCTATGGTATCTATATCACCATTAAGATATTTATTGATGAACTCTTCCATATTTTGTCGTGGCATAACGTTAAGAAGATAAATAAAATTACCCTCTTCACCCAAACATGAGGAAGAATCGAACTTTGCTAAATCGATAACTATTTTCTTCCTTTTTCTTTCGATATTCATTATTTATAGTTTTAAAATATAAAACCCTCGTTTAATGTTTTAATACAACATCACATTTTTGTCAAATAGTTTTTGACTTTTTTTATAATAAATGTAAAAATATTCATAATGTGTGAAAATTGCCCAATACTCAGTAAAACTATTCGTAAAGATAAAATTATGGAATTCGTTGCGCAGGTAACTGTTGATCTAGAAAAAGAAGTACATACGATAATTACCACTTTTGGAAGTAATGAGACTATTCATGCCAAAATCTGGGAACTCTGTAAAAAAACGCAGGATGAAGCAAACAAACAGTCTTTGATCCAAATCAGAAACTTAACACCCGATGAGATGGCTTTTCTAAATGAAGAGCTCAATCAAGTCCTTGATCAACTCATGGAAAAATCAAGAAATCTTCCTACTCCACGTACTTCTTTTTTGGTTATACGATCGCTATTTTTAGATTTTCTCAGACGAAGATCTTTTTTTCAGTAAAAACCTGCCATAAAACCTGATTTAATTCTGTTTAAAAAATATATTTTTTACTTCTCATTGCTCATCTTCCTAAAATACTCCATAATACCTCTCGATGTGGAGAGGAATTGCTAGTATTTTACTTATTATCGCGACCTATTTAGGTGGTGATTACTTCTGGAATATCAAGGTTGTCGAGTGGAAACAACAAGCCAGATCGACAATTATCGCTGCCCAAGAAGCAAAAGCTAACCCCAACGCTTGGCGAAACGTTGAGGCAAAAGCTCAGAAACTCCCCGCTGTTTTTCCCTTCACGCATATAAAAAACATATTTCCGGAAGTTCATAAAATTTTTAATAACATTGATGATCTTCGTTCCGTTGAGGTGAAAGTTGAAAATAACACCCTCGATATGAGTGTCGTTTGGGATATTTTTGAGAACCTCAAACATATCCAGCAATCCGTTCAAAATATTTATGATGACATTGACAGCATTCCTAATTTTCTACTCAACAAGGAACAGATCACACAAAAAGAAAGAGGCCTTGCGAAAATAAAAATAGTCCAAAATCAGATTGACGATATTCTAAAGCTTGAGAAGATCTTTCTGCATTTTACCGATCGAAATGAGCGTATCCTCATCCTGCTCCAAAACCAAAATGAACCACGCCCGACAGGTGGATTCACAGGAAGTATTATTTTGATTGACTTTGAAGGCAATAAACTCTCATGGAAATTTTCAGACATCTACGCCCTTGATCGCCGAGTTCCATTACAAAAGCAATTCCCTGCCCCAGAGTTCTTTCATGGACTTTCCCCAAAAATATCACTCCGAGATGCCAATTTTTGGCCAAATTTCCCTACCTCTGCCGAGAAATATCGGTATTTTTTTGATACTATTGACGAGAAAGTTCCTGGAACGATTATCGGAATTAACCTGAATACCGTCGCTGAAATTCTCAAAATCACAGGACCTATAAAACTAGAAAAATGGGGATTTGTATTGGATGAACATAACTTTGATCTTGGGTTACAATTTTTAGTCGAATCAAAAATAACAGGACGTTATCAGGTAAAAAAGCCCATAGAACTATTTATTGGACAGGTATTTCAAAAGTTAAACAACCCCACCGATACAATAAAAAAACTTTCGTATTTTGATTGGAAGTCCTTTATAAAAGCGAAAAACATACTGATCAACACTCAAAATAAATCCCTTCAAAAACTAATAACAAAATGGGGTATCAGTGGTGAGCTCCGAAAAAAACGTGAAGCCGATAACTTTCTCTACTTTGATTTCATTTCCGTTGGCGCTAATAAATCGGATAAATTTGTCTGGACAAAACTCTGGCACGATAGCACGATCTCCCCAGATGGGAGTGTACGAAATTTTTTAGAAATAAAACGTACTCATGCCCTACAGCCAAATGAAATTAAAAACCTTCTCAGATTTGACCTATTACCCGACAACGTACGCAATCTGCTTTCACCGGATCTTCTCTGGAAACTCGGTGCTGGTGAGAACCGAACCATTATGCGAGTCTATATTCCTCGTGAAGCGGAAGTCATTTCCTCCAATATTCCCTCAGGAAGACTGAACAGCTATCCTGATCCTGATACTGGTTTTCGGATTTTAGAATTTCCCATCAATATCCTTCCGGGAGAAAAAAGTGCTACCAAAATAGAATATAAAACGAAAATAAATCGTGGATCACATGGTTGGCGACCCTATTTCTTGGAAGTCCTTGGAACGCCAGGACGAGGCAAAACAACCTTTCTTGAAACTATTTCAACAACTGATAATGGGAAGTTTACCGCAGAAACCCGAAACATTGGACATCCCGAACCACTGATCGATGGTGAATACCGAGCGGTTGTGGAATGGAAAACGCTAAACCGTCCATAATCTACTTATCCTTTAAGGCCAAATACCTTACGAGTTTCGTGATTTCGTTTGATCGTTTTTCATTTTCGTGCAAAAGATAAATTACCAGAAGCCCAAGAACAAGAATCGAAAAGAATAAAATACCATTTATCCCTGATTTAATCCCTGTCCATTCTTCAATTCGTCCAATAAAAAAATCAGGAAACAACGCAACGCCCGTTACCCCAATCCAAAAAATTAGTTGAAAGACCAGCTCCCTCAGTGTTCGCTGTTCTCGACGAAAATAGGACACAACACGTGCCATCATGATAATGGCTAAAAGTGGCGTAAGTATCTGATAAAGTGCAAAATCCATAAACAAAAAATAAAATATAAATGATGAGTTTTAGATTTTTCCAATATTAGTTTTAACTTTTGGACGTCTAAACTTGTAAACCATCAATCAATAAGATACATTTTTATCGATGCAAAACAAGTATGAAAATTTTATATTTGAGGATTATAAGTTTAACATTGAAACCAAACGGCTAACACTCAGTTATAGTTTTGATAGCAATATAAAGTTTACCGAAGAAATCATTTTTGATTTTCCTTTTATTGATCATTTCGATCAAAAGGAGCTAGATAGAGCCTTATATTCCCTCTGGATTATGGCAGGAATTTCTTATTTTAAGGCGGTAATTCCACCTAAAATGAT
This sequence comes from uncultured Candidatus Peribacteria bacterium, assembly GCA_964468965.1. Lineage (GTDB taxonomy): Bacteria > Patescibacteriota > Gracilibacteria > UBA4473 > UBA4473 > JALWQU01. The sequence continues at coordinate 20,769 of CAYXXA010000012.1, read as the reverse complement.
TGTCAAAAAAGGCGGACTAACTAAAAATCAGCAAAAATTTTTTCAGAAAATATATACGCATGGATTAGGCGAGTTTTTTTATCAAAATGACATCAACCCAAAGGGGAAAATTGGTTTTGCTGAAATGTCAAATGACAAGTTGCAAATGACAAATCAAGGCGGATTAAATCGAAAACAAAAAATCGATAATCATCATTCGGTGTTCGCTGCTTCGCTTATCCCACTTGGTGGAGGTAAAGATTCACTAACGACCATCGAATTACTCAAAGCTCAAGGATTGGATTTTGAAACAATCACTGTTGACTCAGACGCAAGATTTCAAGCTGTAAGTAAGATAATTGGAAAACCACACATTGAAATTAAGCGGAAAATATCACCTAAATTGATTCAACTCAACAAAGAAGGGGCTCTTAATGGACATGTTCCCATTTCTTCGATTTGGGCATTTATCTTTGTGATCACCGCTATTTTGAAAGGAAAACAAAATATCATCCTTTCCAATGAACACTCGGCCAACGAAGCGACAACCGAATACATGGGCATGCCAATCAATCACCAGTATTCAAAAACCCTAGAATTCGAGCAAGACCTTCAGGCCTACATTGCGGAAAATATTTCCCCTAACATTCATTATTTTTCACTATTAAGACCATTGACTGAGCTCAATATTGCACAAATTTTTTGTTCAGAAATATTTGATAAATATAAGGATAACTTTAGTAGTTGTAATAGAAATTTTAGGATAAGTGAAAAGTTTGAAGTTCAACATTCAAAACTCAAAAAAGAGGAAGAAGATTGCCACGCTCCACTTCGTTCTAATTGCGATGACAAATACAAAAAGAAAATCAACACTAAGTCCTCAACATTTGACACTTTCTCTTGGTGCTCAAAATGCCCAAAGTGTGCCTTTGTCTTTACAATATTTGCTCCATTCTTATCAAAAAAAGAATTGATCAAATTATTTGATCACAATTTATTCACTGATCCCACATTAACCGAAACTTTTCATGAACTTCTGGGACTTACCGACCACAAGCCGTTTGAATGTGTGGGCGAGGTTATGGAAGTCCGAAAAGCGATGATCATGGCTCGTGAAAAATTTCCAGAAATTAAAAAATTTCTTGTGAAGTTAAGTGCTAAAGCAATTGAGGAGGCCGATAGTTTTGATTACCAAAAATTACATACAAGTAGTATGCCTAATGAATTTTATAAATCACTTGGTTCCATCCTCTCACAACCTAACTTATCAAAATCTCGATCGTAAGAAATAACGGTCATTTTTTGACTTTGAATTTCCCATGAAGAGGCGATCAAAGCATCGATGAATTTTACATTATAATCCTCATAAAGTTCAAGAGCTACTAACATATCCGTTCTATCTTTTACTTTTAGATTATTGAGATTAGTGATTCCTTTCACTACACGAATAACCTTCTCTTTTGAAAAATTGTAAATACGAGTCAAAACCCAATTTACCTCTGCTAAGACAAGTGGAGAAGTTTCCGCTTTTATTTTTCCAAATTTTACTTTTTCAAGCAAGGTGATGCAGTCATCAAAAGCCGCTGGTTCATCTTTTATCAGGACTCTAATAAAGATATTGGTATCAATAAAAAATCTAGATTCGTTCATACTCTTTCTCAAATTTTTGTCTTATTTCTTCTGCTGAATATTTTTTTGTTGTCTTAAAACTCCCAGCCATATCTAAAATATCTTCAACAGGCATAACTTTTATAAAGCCTTCCTTTTCATCAATCTGAAAAGAAAGTTTTTGCTGTGGTCGTATATTTAATTTTTTTCTAATTTTATGAGGGATTACTACTTGTCCCTTAGTCGTAACGGATGAAAGAATAGCTTTCATTTGTATTACTTTTTAATAATTACTACTTACATTGTACGTCTTACGTGTAGCTAAAGTCAAACTTTCCACAAAAACTTGAAAAAAACACTACTTTTCGCATGATATACTCGGTAGATGATAGACTCCCCAAGCTACTAGTTGTTAGCCGTTAGCTAGCAGCTCGCTTCAAATTGTTTTGCTCGATCATTGTTAGTTACTGTTAATTACTAATTGAAACATGCCAACCCCTGTCCAACGACAATACTGGGAACTAAAAAAACAAAATCCAGATGCGATTCTTTTTTTTCGACTGGGTGATTTTTATGAAATGTTTCACGATGATGCAAAACTCTGTGCTCGAGTCCTTGGGATCACGCTCACCGCAAGACACAAAGGAACTGACAACGAAATGCCTATGTGTGGTATGCCATATCATTCCCATCAAGAATATCTAGAAACCCTTATTACTCAGGGGTACAAAGTCGCTATTGCCGAACAAGTAACGGATAAGGAAGGGAAAATCACTCGAAAAATTGACCGAGTTATCACTCCCGGAACAAATCAAGGGCACAGTCTTAATCCTGATCAAAATAGCTTTTTAGTAGGAGTCATTGAAAATAGAGAGGAGACCCCAAAAAGCGGAAAAAAATCTAAAAAATCATCTTATGCTCTCGCTGTTTCTGACCTCTCTACGGGAGAATTTCGAACAAGTTTTTTTGAGAATGAAATTCTATTTTTTGATGAAATATACAAACTAAATCCTCGAGAAATACTGATTGAATCCGACTTATTCGATGATCAAGAACTTTGTTCAAGACTACCAAAAGGAAGTCTTATCACACCTCGTAAAAAAATAAACGAAAAATCCGCAAGACAGTGTCTTACCGAACACTTCAAACTTCCCAACCTTGAATCTTTTGGGCTCGAAAAGCTAACCGATCAAATCGAAGCGGCTGCACTCGTGCTTAAATATTTGGAAGAAACGCAAAAAACAGATCTCGCACACATCCAAAAAATCATTCCTTATACGACTGATCATTTTATGCATCTGGATCACCAGACTTTTCGACATTTAGAAATTTTTGATCCGCTCTATCAGGATGAAAATACCGCCACTTTTATTTCTATTTTTACCAAACCAAAAACCGCCATGGGAGCTCGCCTACTCCGACAATGGATTGCTCAACCTCTACGCGATATTGACCTTATTCACCAAAGACAAACGGGCGTTCTTGAACTCATCGAAAACTATGAAATAACCCAATCTTTAATCGAAAAATTTAAACATATTTCAGACCTTGAACGACTACTGGCTCGAATTTGTACGGGAAATGGTAACCCAAGAGACCTCGCTTATTTACGGGATTCTTTAACTATTTTACCACAAATAGAACAAACACTAACGAGTGCAAAGTCGGATATCTTAACCTCTCAAAATAACAAATTTTCAAAATTTGAAAGTCTCATCAACCTTTTACAAAAAAAGCTCGTTGATACCCCACCTATTGAAATGACAAATGGTGGAATTATCCGCAACGGTGTAGATACAAAACTAGACGAATACCGATCAATTGCCCAGAATGCTCAACATTGGCTTGATAATTATCTCTCCGAACAAAAAGAAAAAACAGGTATCAATACCCTTCGTGTAAAATTTTCAAAAACCTTCGGCTTCTGTCTTGAGGTTAGCAAAGGACAAATCGAAAAAGCCCCTAAAGACTGGATTAGACGACAAACGCTTGTCAACGCTGAACGATTTAGTACGCCTGAGTTAGCCGAATATGAAACTAAAGCCCTGTCTGCTGAATCACAAGCCTATAACCTTGAATATCAGTTATTCTGTCAACTCCGAGATGAAATCGTACAGTATGTTTACCCTATTCAAGAAGTGGCCAAAAGCATTGCCAAGATTGATGTCCTTCTCACGTTTGCCAAAACCGCTCAAAAATGGAACTGGAATCGACCGACAATTCTCAAAGATCATAATGCTTTCAAGGTGAAAGATGGACGACACCCTGTCGTAGAAAAGGTTTCCACTGAGACTTTCATTGCCAATAATTGTACAATGTCCGACCAATCAAATTTTCATTTGATAACAGGGCCAAATATGGCGGGAAAATCAACGTATCTACGGCAAAACGCATTGATCATTCTACTAGGACAAATCGGATCATTTATTCCTGCTCGATCGGCACAATGGGGCATTGTTGACCGAATTTTTACAAGAGTTGGCGCTTCGGATAATTTGGCAGGCGGAAAATCAACATTCTTTGTTGAGATGACGGAAACCGCTCATATTTTAAACGCTGTAACCAAAAAAAGTTTTGTCATCTTAGATGAAATTGGACGAGGAACTTCAACCTTTGATGGCATTTCACTAGCGTGGGCAATTGTGGAATTTTTGCATGATAAAATTGGCTGTAAAACCCTTTTCGCCACCCACTACCATGAACTAACCGAACTGGCCAACGATCTACCTCATGCTGAAAACTATCATATCGCCGTAAGTCAGAACGAATCTGGTATTATCTTCTTGCGAAAAATACAGAAAGGTGGTGTTTCGGACTCTTTCGGAATTGAAGTCGCTAAGCTCGCTGGTGTTCCCAAACCGATTATTAAAAAGGCTCGACTCGTCCTCCAGCGGTTGGAATCTGAAAATCTCCTCACTGGCAAACCGAATCTTTTTAATATTCCAAAAAAAGAAACTCAAAATAAAATATCAGAAGAAGATCTAGCCATTTTGACCAAGATAAAATCGATCAACCCTGACGAACTCACCCCAAAACAGGCGCTTGATCTTTGGTACGAGGTGAAACAGTTCTAGCCAAACGTTGAGCTAATTTTTCCCATTCTTGTAGATCCTGTTTTATCATTTTTTAGTTTTTTTATTAACACGCAAACATATCGTCGTTTTCATCTGTAGCTTCTTTAACCTGTTTTTTCACATTTATATTCATAAAGCGTAAAATTCCAGATTCATCAAACACGGTAAGACTTTCATCATATGCTTCTGGTGGTACTCTTTTTAATAAACGAGTTGCTAGTTCAACAAAATCAGGTCTTGCCCCTATTGCAGAAAGATGTATCACCGCACGAGATAGACCGCCAAGAGTATATCTGTTTCTCTTAATTTCTGACATCAAAGCTCTTTTCTTTAACGATTCCATATTCGATTTCAATTATACTACAAATAACTAAATAAAACAATAATGTCAAAATAAACTCTTTTACAAATAGTGTAAAAAAGAATAAATTACATATGTAAAAAAATAATTCCATCACTCATGAAATACCTACACACCCTTGCTTTTACAATCTTTTTAAGTTTTAATTTTACGACGGCTAACGCCATCATCGCCGATCCAACACCACCTGAAATAAGTGCACCCCCAACCTGCCAACAATGGTTTGATGGATGTAATAATTGTCGACGAGAAAGTGTGGGATCCCCATTGATATGTACTCAAATGGCCTGCTTTAGACCAAGTGAACCCGAGTGTCTTAAGTTTTTTGACACAGATAAACCATTACCAAAAACAGCACCGAAACTCGAAACTAAAATTTTAGTATTTGATATTGCGCCAAACCAAGAACCTTGTCCACTCAATGAAACGGGGAAATGTCTTATTGTCGATGGAAAACCCTTTGGTGAAGATATTTTGGGGTTTCAGTTTAAAGAAGGGGTTCGCTATCGGATTCGTGTTTTACAAGAACCCGCTTTTGATGGAGAAGTTCCCGAAGGAGAATCCCCTTATGATTATACATTAGTAGAAATTCTAGAAAAAGATGATCCAAATGAAATTAAGGATTTTACCGATGTTGATGACAACAGTGATTTTGCAAAAGCAATCAAAAAACTTCAAGCTGATAAAATCATAAAAGGTTATGACGATGGAACCTATAAGCCTAGAAACCGTATCAATCGAGCTGAGTTCCTCACCCTTCTCATGCGAGCTACGGGAAAAGACTTTGAAGGCGCTAATTGTTTTAAGGATGTAACCGATCAGTGGTTTGCTCCTGCCGTCTGTACCGCCAAAGAAATGGGAATCATAGAGGGTTATAGCGACGGAAACTTCAAGCCAGATCGGCGGATCAACATCGCTGAAGCCAGTAAGATCATTGATAAAATTTTAGAAATTTCAACTGATGAAAGTCTCAACCAAAACTGGTATCAAAAGTTTCTCAAAGCCCTTGAAGCAAAGAAAGCAATCCCCGACTCTATCTTTTCGGCAGATCAAGAAATCAGTCGAGGTGAAATGGCCGAAGTCGTTTGGCGAGTTCGAGAGAACATCACCGATAAACCAACGCAGAAATATGAAACTATTGCGGCTGATTTACCTCAATTTGAAAGTTGTGCTGACTTTGGTCATCAACTCAAAAAATCAAAAAAATTCGGTCAACCTGTTTTCTACGACGATTTTGATTTCCTAATGATGCGTAGTGAAGGGGTTCAAAAAAATGATGTAGCAATGCCAACCTCAATGCCCATGCTAGAATCGAAAAGTAAAAGTGCCAACTTTTCTGAAACCAATGTTCAGGTCTCAGGTGTAGATGAAGCTGATATCGTTAAAACCGATGGTAAATACCTTTACTACCTACGTAATAAAAATCTTGAAATTCTAAAAGCTCATCCAGCCGCCGATATGGAAAAAATTTCAACTATAAAATTACCTAAGAATTTCACAGGACGAGAAATTCTCCTTCGAGGTAACCAGTTAATCGTTTTAGGTACTAGTTACACTCGTATTAATTATGATAAATATCAAATCAACAACGCAAAAATTAAAGCTATGCCCGCTATATGGCCACCTCGAGGCGGATATAATCGCAACAGAACAACCATTCTAATTTACGATATCACCGACAAATCAAATCCCATACAAGCCGAAAAGCTTAGCTTTGACGGTAACTACCAAACCGTTCGACGTATTAAAAATCAACTGTATCTCGTGACGACAGAAAGTATTTGGGATTATGGCATTAAACCAATGGAACTCTTGCCAAACTTCCAACGAAATACCAATGCCTCAAAAAAACTCGTCAACTGTGGTTCTGTGCGATACATTCCTGGACAAAATTTACGACAGTATACCAGTTTTATTGCTATCAATCTCGATGATTTAGACGCAACTCCAAAACAGGAAGTGGTCTTTGGAGGCAATAGTGGAAGTGTCTATATGTCGACACAAAACGCTTATATTACTAGTCCTTTTTACCAAGATGGACGCTTTTCTGACTGGAACTGGCAAACCGATCAAGCCAAAACCAATATTTTTAAGTTTCGATTAAATAATGGCGACATTGCCTTTGAAAAGAAAGGACAGGTTATTGGAAATCTTCTGAATCAATTCTCTATGGATGAAAACAAAGGCTTCTTCCGTGTTGCAACAACCACACAAGGGAACATACTCAAAAACCATGTTTTTGTTCTCAATCCACAGATGGAAATCGTTGGACAGATTAATGACATTGCTCCAGGTGAAAAAATCTATTCTACTCGATTTATAGGAGATCGACTTTATATGGTTACCTTTCGAACCATTGATCCCCTCTTTGTCATCGATCTGAAAAATCCTAAAAAACCTAAAATTCTTGGAAAGTTAAAAGTTCCAGGTTATAGCAACTATCTTCACCCTTATGATGAAAACCATCTCATTGGGTTTGGAAAGGATACAACCGAAAGTAAGGATAAAACTCGAGCTTTCTATGAAGGGATAAAGATCGCTCTTTTTGATGTTACTGACGTCAATCATCCGAAACAAAAATTTCAGTTTATAATCGGTGATCGTGGAACGGACAGTGAGATTTTGAGCAATCACAAAGCCCTAATGTGGGACAATGAACGAAAACTTATCGGATTTCCTATTCAAATAGCAAAAGTAACCGAAGAAGATAAAAAAAGCGGATCAACGTGGGGACGGACTGAATTTAGCGGAGCTATGGTGTTTAAGGTTTCTCTCGATAAAGGTTTTGAGAAGAAAGCGACTATCACTCATTACACTGCTGACGACCTGCTAAAAATGGGCGACCATTTCCCTATGGATTACGCAAAAAATATTCAACGAATTTTATATATCGGAAATACCCTTTACACTCTCTCTCAAAAAAAAGTAAAAGCAACCGATCTCACAAGTGGAAAAGATATTTCTACCGTTATCCTTCAAGATGATAGAAAAGAAAAATACTATCCTCGCCCAATGCCACTTGATGACGAGCCACCTATTCTTGAAGGCGAAAATTCCCTCCCTCCAACGACACCAGACCCGTTGAATTAGATAACGGGATTGATGGTGGAGCAGGAAGTTTGGATGAATTATTGAATAAATAAAAGAAATCGACACTCTAATCCTATAATCTAAGCCAAAATAGTTGACAAAACTATGTATTCCAATTTTATAGCAATAAATAATTAAAAACTAAATGAGCGAAACAAACTTAGATCCGATTTTAAAATAGTTAGAAGATGAAAATCATTTCCCAGATGCTACTGAACAGGATCAATTAAAAACCATAGTTGATGAAAACCAAGAAATTATCGGTAAGAGGTTAGTTCCGTTATTAAAATTGGCTATAAGTTGCCGAATACTCTCCGAACAAGATAGCGTATTCGGTATATCTTTCTTAACGTATCATGTAGCTAAATTGATCAAAGAAAGTTCTAAAACTGTGGCATCGACGCCATAGCGGGTGAAGGCATTGGTTGTGGACTTCCATCTGGTACATCACCAAACCCAGGTTGATGACGCTGGTCAAGATCAGAAAATTTCATCCTTGATCGATCAAAATGAACTTTTACTCGTCCAATTGGACCACTACGGTGTTTGATAATATTTACCTCCAACACATTACGTTCTGATTCTTCACAATCAGGATCATAGTAATCCTCACGATACAACATCATTACGATATCCGCATCCTGCTCGATTGATCCTGAATCCCGTAGATCGGAAAGAACGGGTCGCTTATCAGGACGACTTTCAACCGAACGTGATAGCTGTGATAGTGCCACTATTGGAATATTTAATTCTCGAGCCAACTCTTTAAGGCTTCGTGAAATTTCGGATATCTCCTGTACTCGGTTCATTGGATTATTTCCGCTCATCAACTGCAAGTAATCGATATAAAGAATATCCAAACCGTGTTCCATCTGAAGCCGTCGAACCTTTGCTCGAAGTTCAGCAATAGAACTTCCCATTGCATCATCAATAAAAATCGAAGAACGAGCTAGTTTATCCATCACCGGCCCCATTCGATCAAAGTCCGCTTCGTTTAATTTCCCTTTATTTAACTTCCATGAATCAACTTCCAATAAGCTACAAAACATTCGCTCAACGAGTTGCTCTTTTGACATCTCTAAAGAAATAATCCCCACGCGTTTTCCTTCATCTATTGCCTGATTCTGAGCCATGGCCAAAGCCAGTGCGGTTTTTCCCATAGATGGACGTGCCGCCAGAATTACCAAATCCGAACGACTAAAGCCACCATTAAGTTGACTATCAATATCCTTAAACATCGTTGGTGTTCTATTTTCATTCGCAAGATTCGGATTTTCGTGGATTTCACAATATTTCTCATAACTTGATTCCAAAATTTCTTTAATATTAACGAAACGATTTTTCAGAAACGTCTGTGAAATTGCAAAAACTTCCTTTTCGGCTAACTCTAAAAGATCTTCCACCGATTTATCAGAGTCATATCCAAGACTTGTAATCTCATTTCCCGCTTTAATCAATTTTCGTAGTGTAGCACGATGTTTTACCGCCTGACCATACTGGAAAATATGGCTGGAGGTGGGAACAAGATTCTGTAAATCGGCTAAATACTCAGGTCCTCCAATAAGATCAAGTTTTCCCTGTCCTTCTAACTTCGTTGAAACTGTCACGATATCGATTGGCTCAGAACTCGCAAATAAGTCCATCGCCACCTCATAAATAAAACGATGATGATCGTGATAGAAATCAGACGTCTGTAAAAAATCCGCAATCTTTACCATCGCCTCCTTATCCAATAAGATACAGCCTAGTACTGACTTTTCAGCTTCAATTGCTTGAGGTGTTATTTTTTGAGTTGGTATTCCGTCCATAGAAATTTTTATAGGTTACGTTTTTTTTAACAGAATTAAATTATTTTATCAATTGAAAACGTTATAATAAAAATCAGATGCGAAAAAAAATAATCATACTTACGGTTTTTCTTCTGACTCTTTTCTTTTGCTACCCAATCACTATCCCTCAAGAACCTGTAAAATGGACTTTCTATGATCGAAATGGAGAAATTTTATATAGTGAAAAACCATTTTTTCATAGGAGGGCATCCTCGATCTCTAAACAAATCAAAGAAGGCATAATCACTATTGAAGATCAACAGTTTTATCAATATCATGGCGTAAATTTCCCAGCTCTGTTTCGAGCAGAAAAACAAAATATACAATCGGGAAAAACGGTTTCTGGTGCTTCAACCATTACCATGCAGTTAGCAAAAATATTTTTTTTAGAAAACCAAAAACATACCTATTGGTACAAAATAAAACAGATTTTTTATGCTCTAAAGCTCGAATTGAAATATTCAAAAGAAGAACTACTGACACTTTATCTAAACCGAATAAATCTTGGAACCGGCTCTATTGGTATCCACTCGGCCTGCCAACGATATTTTTCTAAAAATTGCGAAACACTTTCTCTAGGTGAACTGGCAACACTGGTCGGTACGATTCCAAATCCATCAAGATTTAATCCCCTAACTCAACCAAAAAACTCAGCTATTCGGAAAAATCTAGTCCTCAAACTCTGGAAAGACCGAAAATTTATAACCAACGAGGAATATACTTTTTGGAAAGAACAGCCAATCACTCTAAAACCGAGTGTTGATGGAACAATCCATGCCCCACATTTTATTTTTTGGGTACGTTCACAAGTTGAAAAACATATCAACCTCAATAAATACTCAGAAATCAATGTCTACACCACCATTGATAAAAATATTCACCAAAAAGCACTACATATTCTAAAATCAGAAATTCAAAAAAATGAACGGAAAAATAACGCTCACAATGGAGCTATTATTGCTATTGATCATCAAAAAAATGAAATTCTATCAATGATCGGATCCGTTGATTTTTTTAATAAAGATATTGATGGATCGGTTAACATTACTACATCTAAACGATCAACTGGATCAGTCTTAAAGCCATTTCTTTATGGACTTGCCATTAAAAATGGGGCATCTCCTGCCGAGGAAATTATTGATGAAAAAAATAGCTTTGCTGCTGGTTTCGGACGATATGCCCCAACGAACTTCCACGCGGAAGAAGAATATGGTCGTGTTCGATTTCGAGAAGCCCTTGCCAATTCTTATAACTTATCCGCTGTCAATTTACTACAAAAAGTTGGCGTTAAGCCTTTTCTCTTATGGCTGAATAAAATAGATCTCAATATTGGAACACCAGAAGATCTTGGACTCGCCGCTGTACTCGGTGCTGGGCGTGAAAGCCTTCTCAATATCACGACTGCTTATACTATTTTCCCTCATGAAGGGAAGTACCAAAAACCAAAATTTATGACAAAGGTTATCGATGAACAAGGAAAGATTATAAAAATTAATAACTTACAAGCAGTTGATACCAAAACATATCACTTCCCTCTTCCAGCTCATGCCGCCAACTGGATCACTCACGCTTTAAGTGATAACGAAGCTCGATGGAAAGGATTTCAACGAGGTAATGTTTTAGAAGTTGATCGCCCAGCAGCCGTCAAAACAGGAACCTCACAAGCCTTCAAAGACAACTGGGTCGTTGGCTATTCTCCACAAATCACACTGGGCGTCTGGGTTGGCAATGCCAGAGGTGAACCACTTCACACATCCTCTGGGATCGAAGGTGCTGGCACTATTTGGAATAAAGTTTTCCGATTGCTCCATCAAAATCTCCCTGAAAAAAAGTTCACTTATCATTCTGATCGAAAAGAAATTGAAATTTGTCGTTATCCATATGAACAAAATAGTTGTACAGAAAAAGTGACAGAATTTCTTTTACCGAAGGAAATCGAAAAAATGAAGACAAGTACGCCACCAGTCTTTTCCATAATGTTTCCCAATAATGGGGATATCTTTCATCGAAATACAGAACTTTTACTTAAAGCTCGAAACATTCCAAACCTAGACGATCTTCAGTTTTATTTAGATGGAAAGGATGTAGGAAATCATATTTCACATCTTGAAAGTGGAAAGCATCTCATCTGGGCTCAAAGTGGAGAAAAAATAACTAATAAAATTGAAATTGTGGTAGAAAAATAATTGCATTGCCCTATGTCTTCAAAAGTTCTATATTCAAGAAAAACAAATTCCCCTATGAAAAAATCGATACTCATTTTCACGGCATTTTTTTTAACCGCTTGTAATTTTCCATCAGCAATAAATAAAACTACAAACGTTAGCGACAAACAAGCCCCCGTTATTGAAATTCCACTCGCTCAAAAAAAAGAAGCCAAGCTCATCCTTACCACCCCTGAAAATGGCACTAAAGACATTCAGGGAAAAATTCCCATTACCTTTCTTTGGGACAAACCCCTTTTCCCACTTCAGCGAGCTGATATTTGGCAAACCAAGCTCAAAAAAGAAATCACGATACAGCCTCAAGTAGAGGGTACTTGGTCTGTTTTGGGAACTTCAGGACTTATCTTTGAACCAAAGGAAAACTGGCCAATGTCAACCGAAATCAAAACCATTCTCCCCGAAAAACTCGTCGGAAATGAAATTATACATACCTTTCAAACCCCACGATTAACATTAGTGAGTACGGATAGCCACGATCTTATCAATCGAAGCCCCTTAAAACTACATTTCAATCAAGCGATAGATATCCAAGCCATTGCTCAAAATTTAACCATTACGCCAGCTCTTGAATTTGATCTCAGTTATGGGCAAAAAGAAATTACAAAAAATAAAAAAGTGGTAAAAGAAACCGATGAAACCACTTTAGAAATCACACCAAAAAAGGATTGGCCTCTTGACCAGTCTTTCCAGTTTACGATTAAAAAAGGAACAAAAGCCAAAGTTGGAAATTTAACGACCGAAAAGGATATTAACGTCCAATTCCAGACGATTACCGCCTTTCTCATCAAAGAAAGTCATATTCCAGAAACCGTCTATGCTACCGCTACTATTCAATTTTCGCACAAGGTAAAGTCCACAGATTTTGCTAAACATCTTCATATCAGCCCAAAACCGAGTGATGAAAACTGGAAAAAGTACCTTCAACGATGGACTGATAATGAATACGAAGCCCGTTATTTTCAGATACAACCATTCGGTAAAAATTGGGATCCGACAAAAGCGTATAAGATTACCATTGACTCTACCTTAACCGATATCTATGGACGAGAACTAGGAAAAGACCTTGAGATGATTTTTACAGTTCTTTTCGGTAATCAGATAAAACCAATCTATTTCCCAGCCTACAATACCGTTTTTCCAAGTAATATTGAACCAAAATTTGTGTTTTATGCGACGGGTAAATCTCGTGAAATTCGAGTTGAACTCACGCAAGATATTCCCATAAATAAATCGGCTTCAGTAATAATAAAACTTCAAGAAAGTCTCAAAAAGAAAACGACTTTTAGTCTTAATTTACTTAAAGACTTTCCTCAATTTTTTGAAAATAACAAACTTAAAGCTGGGCGATATGAAATTAAAATTTTTGATAGTAAAGAAAAATGGGCACGCCATTCTACAACCTTTTTTATCACTGATTTTGCTGTTGGCATAAAAGATTACGCTGATGACCGATATGAAGTTTCCGCAACCAGCTTCCAAGGACGTCCAATTAATGCGAAAAATACAACCATTGAAACATGGGGTTATGGTTCAAATGAATCAGAATTCGTATTTGAAAAGCAACAAATCCCCACAACTATTGAATCTGCAAATGCTAGTTTTATTCTTGTTTACCTAGAAAACGGAAAAATCGGTATTGGCTCAAATACCTTTAATAAAAAAATGTCACCCTATGATGCCAAGGTTAGTTTTGATCCATGGCAGTATCAAACCAATCTTACCGCAACTATACTAACCGATCGGCCACTCTACAAACCTGGCGATACGGTTTACTTCAATACCATTTTCAGAGATCGTGAAAATTTTGGGAAGGTCCAACCACTTCTCCCTGTTAAAGCCAATGAAAAAAAAGCCTATACGTTAAAGGTACTTAATCCTTCTTGGGAAGAAATTTACAGCACTGAAGGGATAGCTACTGGAGGAGAATTTGACGGTAAGTGGCGAATTCCAGACGATGCCCCACTTGGCACTTATCAGCTAAAGGTTGTTTTCAATGTATCTAAGGAAGGACCTAATGAAACCGTTATTAATGTACCTTTTCATATCCAAAAATATCGAAAACCAAAGTTTCTCATCCAATCAAAATTCAACACAAAGCGAGCGATTTATAAAGAAAAAATCACTAACAATATTTCTGCCGAATATGCTTTTGGCGGAGCCTTGTCTCATAAAAAAATACACTATACTATTTCACTCTTTGGCGAAGCTAAAAACTGCTGGTGGTACTGCGAAAAGAAAGATAAAGTCTTGAAAACAGGTAACGGTATCCTTGATAAAAATGGTAAATTTTCCGTCCCAATTGATCTTAATTTCAAGCGTAAAAATCCTGATACGCTCTGGAATACATTAACCGCTAATATTAATATTAAAGCCTCGATAGATGAAGTTTCTTCTCGTGAAATTTCAATCCCCTTTTACGAATCAAACCAAATTATCAATCTTGATTATGGAAAATACTTCTATCCTCAAAATGTTCCAATTACACAAAAAGGTCACCTTACCGATCTCGATGAAAATCCATTGTCAGGTAAAATCAATGTTAAACTTTTTCTCGAAAAATGGGTTCGAAATGACCTCAAAGGGGTTGACGGTAATTTTTATGGAGAATGGAAACGAGATAATGAAAAAATTTGGGGAAAAGAAATAATGTCTGATGAAAAAGGAAATTTTGAAATCCAATTTCAAAGCCCTAAAAAAGCTGGAAACTATTTTTTACAGTTTACCAGTACGGATAAGAAAGGACGAAAAACCGTACAAACAAAGAATTTTTGGATTTCTGGAAATGACTTTACATCCGTTCGAGAAAATGATCAAAATCGAATTCTACAAATTTTTAATGATAAAAAAGAGTATCAAATGGGAGAAACCGTTAATATTTTCTTCCCCCTAACGAAATTTGAAATTGATAAAAAAACTGCTCGAGCCACGATCGAACGGGGTGAAGTTTTACAAGAATTACCCATTAACTTTGAGAATAACACCATTAGCTTTAAGACGGAAGAATGGATGAGTCCGAATATTTATGTTACGATTTTTCTTACGGGAAAAGATGAAAAAGGTAATCACGATGTACGTTGGGGTAGCACAAATGTTGTCGTTAAAAATCCTAATCAAAAACTTGATATCTCAGTTGACCCACAAAAAGACACCTATAAACCAGGGGAAGAAATCGAATTAAAAATAAAAACCACCGTCAACGGAACCCCCGTTCCCGCATCGGTTACCGTTGTCGTTGTCGATCAAACCCTTTTGGCACTAAAAAGTCGATCAAAGCTTAATCTCTGGCAAAAATTTTTAGCCGAAGTTCCACTCGGCGTTTCTACCTATCATACTTTTGCTAACTTTATTTCAAAAGAAGAAATGAAGGATATCTTGGCCGAAACAGATACTATTTTGGCAAAAATGGCGATGGATCTTGGAGGTGGTGGTGGAAAAGGTGGTGACTTTAAACCTCGTGGAAATTTTAAAGATACCGCCTTGTTTAAAGCCAAAATTCATACTGATAACAACGGTCAATCAACCGTAAAATTCAAAGCTCCTGACAATCTTACCACCTGGAACATTTGGGCTATCGGACATACAACCGATAACGCTTTTGGGGAAACCGAAAGTAAAACACAAGTAACTATCCCAATGTTAATTTCTGAAATTCTTCCTAACGCTTTTCAATCAGGTGATGAAGTTAATATTGGACTCTTAATCCGTCGAAATAACCCCAAACAAAAATCCTCAAAAGTGAAGATCAAACTTAAACTTCCCGATACCATAACTACTCAAAAAAACGAGAAGGAAATTATCGTTGAGGAGGAAGGTCGTGTATTTTTTACGGTAAAAGTTGCCGATTGGAATTTTAACTGTGAATCATCAACCATCAACTGTAATCCCCGTAAAGACTTCATTCAAGCCCCTATCGGTTTTGAGATTGTATCTGATGATGGATTCCACGATGCGATCACCATCACACGGAAAATATTTCCGCCCAAAATCACCTTATCCGTAGCGGACTTCCTGAGGGTTAAAACATCCGAAACCATTCAGATTCTTCCTGACTTTGCGAATGCACTGACCTCAAAACTTACAATAAAAATCAGTCCCTCTATCGTTACCAAACTCGACGCCTTAGTCGATATTGCAAAAAAAATGAACTATGGATGCACGGAACAGCGAATGAGTTTTTACACTGGAATTTTACTACAAAAAGAGCTTAATAAAGTCCTTGGAAAAGAAAATTCTGAAATAGACACAGCACTTCTCAAGAAAAGTCGAGATTACATAGAGTCAACCTTTGTCAATAGTGGGTTTGGATTTTGGCGACAGAGCGACACACCAAATACTTGGGTGACGGCTAATGTTCTTGAAAATGCTGAACTTTGGAAAAAGTACGGTGCGCCCTTTAATGAGGAAAAACTAAGTAAAGCTCGTCAATACCTTCATCAAGAGATTCTTAGTGTCTGCAAACAAAAAGGTTGGGACTGTATCAGTGATACAACTCGGAACTATGCGGCAGCTGTTATTGCCCCTAAAAACATACTAACGACCGATGACCTTGATTTTCTTACCCAACACGCCAAATCAGTTGAGGCTAAAATCTGGTGGATTCGTGCCGCACGACTTGTGCAAAAACACGGAGTACGCCTTTCTCCTGATGCTCAAGATTTTCAAGAAAAAGCCTGGACTCAAATCAATAAACACCTCAAAGCACGAGACCGATATATTTTTTGGGAAGAGGCTGACCGTTCATTCTACAGTCAAAATGAGCGACTAAGTGCGATCATACTGGAAGAAATGATTAAAGCTCATCGCCATACAGAACTTCAGCATAAAGCTGTCCGGTATCTCACCGAAACAAAATCTAAGAATCTTTCTGGGAATAGCAGTCTTCGACTATTAAAAACTCTCAAAATCTACGCTGAAAAAAATGAAATTTCAAATGTCGGAAGTGAGATTACGGTGAAGGATAATCTTGGGGAAGCATTACTCGATACCACTCTCGAAAAACTGAATACGGTTGCCATGACCGAAATGATTTTGTCAGATAAAAACTTTAAGGCCGTTACACTTAAAACCAAGAATCATAAACCATTTTATGCAGATATAGCCTTACATGAAGTTTTCCCTGTCGAAAAAATAACACCCGTTTCTAAAGGATTCTTCATTGAACGAGCTATTTATGATATCAACGATACGGATTTCAAAAAACCACTCACTCAACTCAAACAAGGACAGAACTATATTGTTCGTTTACGAATCATCAATAATGCCAATCACCGACAAATTGCGCTTATTGACCATATTCCTGCTGGTGCAGAGTTTATCAATTTTGAATTTGATAATGTTGATAAAACACTTAAAACACTTGTTCAGGGCGATCAGTGTTATGGATGGTGTCGTCCGAACTTCGATCATCAAGAATTTCACGAAACAGAAGCTCGATTTTTCACCAATTATCTTTCCGCTGGAACTCATGAAATCAAATACCTTATTCGATCAAGAATGACGGGGAAATTTGAAGTTATGCCTGCCAAAATCGAAGAAATGTATTTCCCTGAAGTTTTCGCCACGACAAAAGGAGAAAAAATCACTATTACCCAGTAGATTTTAAAACGTTTTAAGTATTCCTCGATCCCAGTTAACAGAAACATTTTACTTTGTAAATTTCGTCTCCAGTGTCGCCAGATTCAGAAAAAATGGTTGATCCAGCATCCACGCCTCAACCATTTTGTCATAACCAAAGAAAATAGCGATAGCTAAAGCGATAAATACGATACCAAAAAACTTCTTAAACCATCCACTTGAACTCGTCATACCAGAAAATTTTGCCGTTATTTTTTGTCCAAAAATAGCTACCAAAAAAAGAACGAGAAATAGTCCAAAAACATAAATCAAAAGGTTGATAAAACCAATAAAAAAATTTTGAGGTAAAACCGTTCCCACAATCAAAAAATAGGTAGGCGAGCAGGCCGAAAATACCGGACCAAGACTTGCTCCAAGTAAAATATAACCAAGAATCCCCTCTTTTTGTGAAGATTTCTGAAGCATTTCCTGTGAGGCACTTCCTAGTTTTAGTTTTTCAGAAATAACATCCCATAGATGCGGAAAGATCAATGTCAGTCCAAAGAAAAAGATAATCCCTGCTGAAATAAGTTTCAAAGTATTTTGAGGAATTCCAACCGCAAAAACTTTTATCAATAACGTAAACGTCACGATTGAAATCGCGAGGGATAGAATAACCACAAAGGGACGAAAAAGATTTTTTTCTCCAACACTTCCACCTAAAACAACAGGTAACATAGGAAATATACATGGGGAAAGAACCGTTAAAATTCCAGCAATAAACGAGATGATGAAATATTCCATTAAGGATAAGGTTTAAATAATAAGGGGCAAAGATTAAATCTATTTATTCGTTAAGTCCTTCTGATCATTGGGAATTAGTCATACCTGTCGCCCCTTTCACAATAGGCACAAAAATTTATTTAGCTCGAAAAGAACGTTATCAACGCCTCTAAACTTGGATCAATAACTATATCTAAAATCTCACCATCAGCCCCAAAAAAAACGGCTGTCGACTGTGTTTTCACACCCAAAGCCTTTACCAGATCCTTATCATTATCATAACTCGCCTTGAGGATAACCGTATTAGTCGGAAGCCTATTTCCTGCGGCTTTTACTTTTGCTTCCCATACTCGACAAGTTCCACACCAATCAGAAAAAAAGAAGACTACAAATTTTTTCTTTCCCTTTAGCGTGTCAAATTTTGAAGTCGAATAATTCGTATAATAAGCTAAATCAACACCTTCAACCTCAGCAACAATTGTCTCACGCTCGTCCATATTCGCTGATTGAGAAAATTCGGTTATAGCACTTATTTTAGGATCAACTGGTTTTTTTTCTCTAGTTGAAATAGGCTTTGTCGATTCCAACAAACATCCTGACAAAAATACACCTAAGGTCGTAACGATCAGCATCATAGAATAAATCTTTTTCATATACTTTTTAAACTAAAAATTAAAGCAATAATATTATAGGCTAATGAAACTTAAAATAACAACCAAACCATGTACTCAAAATTAAAAATATCATATTCATTCCTTGATGAACCGATGATTTTGATTTTAAATGAGAAAAATATCCATCAATGATACTAGGGGGAAGGGTGAGTCCCAACGCTTTTAGTTTGGATGTACTGTACTATTTTATTTATTCGAAGTATAGCCATAGAGGCTCTCAACCGTACAGGGAGCGCTGTCAAAGAGTCTGCTAAAATAGACTTATCTATTTCATTTCCCAAACGATAAAGTAAAAGAATAATAAAAGTGGTTAAAGTTGGGATAGTAGCAGGACCTTGATATGCCGTTATAATTCCAATAGTTCCCATGACGGAGAATGATATTATCGTTTTAATATCCTCTGGCATACGTACTTTACTTAAGGAAGCGAAGGCCTCCCTTGCTTCATTAACGCTTGTTCGAGCACTTTGAAGATCGATACGAGTAACCTCACCCATTTCCTTAGATAGCTTGGAAATAATATCTTCCTCTATCTTGGATAAACTCCTAGCAAGTATTCCAAAATTTAGTGGATCAGGGCTTTCTGGTTGAGTCTCTCTATGCAGATTAAAGACAAAATTACTAATATAATGAGCTAGCAACTCAATTTTATCTTTTTTTTCAGTTTCTGGTAGATTGGAATCATTTATTACTGCTGTTACTTTAAGGGCATAAGTATTGAGTTTTCCCAAAGTATCTATTAGGGCCGTATCCGTGTTCCCTCTTTTCTTCATGGCGTTCGCCAAATAAAGAGCGACTAATATTCCTATGACAGGTAAAACTGGAGGACTAGAATTAACCTGTTCAGGCCCAAACTCTGTTCCCATGATATTTTGAATTCCCAAACGAGCACCCCAAGCAGCGGTTACAACTCCTCCAACTTTTGCAGCTGTTGTAGCTACTATTTTTATAAGAGCTGGAGATACTTTAGTCAAACTACCTGTAGTCTCAGGGGATGAAGTACTATAGTTTTTTAGGTTTTGTAGTTGCTGGAGAGAAAGTTTTAATAAATCTGGAGTTAATTCATTTTCTTGATTACTTCTTCTTAAGGACACCATTAGATTTTCTAAGCCTTCACAAAGGCTTAAGTGATAATGGTGCATATCTGATGGAGCTCTTCGTTGGGTTTCAAGCGTTTTTATAGTGGTTAGTTTATCTAATTCACTTTGTATATCTTTTAAAAGAGAAGCCTTTCTTCCCTCATATATTTCACTTAATTCTTCCCTTTTAGGATCATCAACCGAATATAATTTGTATTCAGCTTGGGCTTTGGAAGATTCCTCAATAAATTCTGTCAATGCATCAATCACAACAGATAGATTATAAGGATCTTCTTTAGGCTGTTCAGGAATTACAACTTCTTTCATGTGCTATATATAGCAGATTTATAAATTATGTCAACATGTACTACTTTTTTTTTTGTAAATACATGGTATAATACTAAGAACATTATCGCTTAACTTTAAATTGAATTAAAAAATGGGAGATTCTTGTGAAAACATTTATGGTACTGCAAATATGCAGATGAAGAGGAATCCAGAAGGTAGCCTAAAA
>CAYXXA010000011.1:25143-31441 GCA_964468965.1 uncultured Candidatus Peribacteria bacterium | reverse complement strand
GTCCCCGTATTCCCATCAGAATCAATAATTTGTGTTATTTGAATATCGCGATTCAGAATAAATTTATCATTCACTACATCGTAACGAAGTCGTGCGGTTAGGGCATCGCCAAACTCAAGATCAATGAAAGTGGTTGCCGTGTCATCGAAATCTAAAATAAAATTATCGCTATTTACGGCATTATCTTCTGTTGTAAAAATAAGTCCTGCAAAGGTTGTCGGTAGACTTAGAACACCTATAAGGAATGCTATCCCTATCTTTTTTAGAAAGTATCTACCTATCTTTTTCATTATGTATATAGTTAAAATAGCCAAATAAATATTAAATTCAAATCTAGGAACACTGTATTTATCATTTTTAAGTATTGTAAACTTTAGTTATTTATGCTAGAATGACCTGATATAATCATCCTAAAATGACTAATAAAAGTTTACTTTCAGAGATCGAACATACTTCTCTTAAAAAATATGTTCGGGCGACTGATTTTTTGGCTGCGGCTCAAATTTATCTCAAAAGTTTAAAAAATCTTGAGCAAGGGAAATCACTTACCTCAAAAGATATTAAACCTCGATTACTCGGACACTGGGGAAGTTGTCCGGGGATTAATTTTGTAAATGCTCATATTAATCGATTGATTTGTAAACATAAAAAACCTTTTCTTTATTTGGTTGGACCAGGTCACGGATTTCCAGCTATGCAGGCGAATCTTTTTGTAGAAAAATCTCTGACTAAGTATTATCCAGAAAAAATTCCTTATAATCGAGCAGGAGTGGAAGAAATTTGTAGTAAGTTTTCAGCTCCTTACGGTTATCCGAGTCATTCAAATCCCGCTGCTCCTGGAGCGATTTTGGAAGGTGGAGAACTGGGATACAGTTTGTCGGTGGCTTTTGGTTCGGTATTAGATCGTCCTGATTTAATTACATGCTGTTTAGTGGGTGATGGGGAATCGGAGACTGGACCTTTAGCAGCCGCTTGGCATGTAAATAAGTTACTAAGTCCTAAAGAAAACGGAGCGGTTTTGCCAATCGTACACGTAAATGGATATAAAATTTCTGGACCAACTTTTTTGGGACGAATGTCTGATGAAGAAGCGGTTAATCTTTTTAAAGGGCTTGGGTATGATCCTTATATTGTTAGTGAGTATGAAGATCCTGATTTTATCCATCATAAAATGGCATGGACGATGGATAAAGCCTATGCTCAAATTCGAGATTTACAGAAAAGAGCCAGAAGCGGGGAAGATGTGGAAAAACCGAAATGGCCGATGATTATTTTACGAACCCCAAAAGGTTGGACGGGGATTAACCATGACGAAAAAACACAGTATGAAAATAATTGTCTCAGTCACCAGGTAGTATTTCCGGATGTTAAAACCAATGATCAACATCGAGAAATGCTTGAAGAATGGCTTAAGTCTTATAATTTCTGGGATTTAATTGAAAAAAAGACAGAGAATAAAGAATGGCAATTTGTACCAGAAATTCAATCGCTTATTCCGCCTAAAGATTTAGCTTTGGGAAGTCAAAAATACGCTTTAGGAGGGGAGGTTCTGGAAGCTCTTGATCTGCCAAACCCCGAAAAACTTGCCCATAAAATTTCTGGTCATGGACAGTGTGGTTCAAAATCCATGCATCAGGTAGGGGAATACTTTCGACAAATTTTGAAAAAAAACAAATCAAATAATAATTTTAGAATTTTTAGTCCAGATGAGACCTACTCCAATAAAATTCATGCGGTTTTTGAGGAAACCAAAAGATCTTGGCAATGGCCTAATGGACCATATGACACCGATTTTGGTCGGGAAGGGAAAGTGATGGAAATGCTATCAGAACACACTTTGTTTGGAATGCTTCATGGTTATACCGCTACTGGTCGATTTGGAGCTTTTGTTTCTTATGAGGCTTTTGTGCAAGTGATTGCCTCTATGGCCGATCAATACGCAAAATTTCTTGCCGCCAGCCAAGAAGTTGATTGGCGGAAACCTTTACCGGGGCTTAACATTTTCTTGACTTCACTTTTAGAAAGGCAAGACCATAATGGGTTTTCACATCAAAATCCCTCTTTTATTTCCAGTATGATGGAAAAGGATGGAAATATTATTTCTGCATATCTTCCCCCTGATTCCAATTCAATGATTATGACGCTGGATGAGATTTTTAAATCTCGAGACAAAATTAACCTAGTTATTGCTGGAAAGAAAACTCAGTCTCATTGGCTCACGCTGGAACAAGCTAAAATACAAATGAGAGATGGAATTATGACCTGGAATTTTGCTTCTGATAAAGATCCACAAGTGGTTATGGTTGCTTCTGGTGATTACATTGCCAAAGAAGCGGTGGCAGCAAGGCAAACACTTAAAGAAGTCCTTCCAAGTCTTCGTGTGCGAGTGGTTTATGTTTCAGAATTAACCGCTCTTGGTGTGGGGGATCCAACCGTTCGGTCATCGAATGAAATTTTGGATCAATATTTTACGTCTGATAAGGGAGTGGTTTATGGATTTCACGGATACCCTCAAACGATCAAAAAATTATTGTTTGATTATTCTGGCAGTAATCGAATAGAAGTTCATGGATATCATGAATCAGGTAGTACAACAACGCCTTTTGATATGAAAACACGAAATCAAGTTTCTCGTTTTGGGTTTGCTCTTTCGTTGGCAAAAAAGGTTTTTGAAAATGGTGAAATTTCAGAGGCAGATTATTTGAAAGTAAAACAAGTTATGACCGATAAACTCAAATATCATCATGAATATATTTTAGAACACGGTGAAGACCCAGCAGAAATTCGAGATTGGTCTTTTAAGGAAATATAAAACATATAAACTTATGAAAATTTTGTCGCTTAATCCTGGTTCGACTTCACTTAAAAGTAGCTTATTTGAGTTTGGAAACGGGGATTTGAAACTTTTGGCTCGAATAGAAAATTCCAAAGATTTTCCATTTCATATTAAGCAATATACAAAGCAAGGATTTATTAGAGATCTAAAAGAAATAGATCAGTTTGGAGTTCGAGTGGTACATGGAGGAAGTTTTTTTCATAAAACCACACGGATTGATGAATCTGTTTTGGAAAAAATAAAACAGTTATCCGAACTTGCACCACTTCACAATCCTCCAGCGGTAAAACTGATTGAAACCATACAAAAACAAACTACAAATCCTGTTTGGGCAGCTTTTGATACCGCTTTTCATCAAACTATTCCTGATTATATTTCTCATTATCCGCTTTCCCCCAAATTAACAAAAGATTTATCGCTCCAACAATATGGATTTCACGGTCTAGCGGTGGAATCACTACTCAGGCAACGAAAAAAAGAAGGACCATTACCACAAAAAATAATCGTTTGTCATCTTGGCGGAGGAGATTCGGTTACGGCCGTTAAAGCCGGGAAATCTCTTAATAATTCTATGGGTTTTACGCCTTTAAGAGGATTGATGATGGTGAGTCGAAGTGGAACGGTGAATGCAGGGGTTTTTGTATACCTTAAAGAAAAACTCAATCTTAGTGACACCGAATGTCTAGATCTACTGAATCATCATGCAGGACTGAGTGGGTATACGGGGAAGTCCGATATAAAAGACATATTTGATGAAGCGGAAAAAAAAACTCAAAGTTTATCGGGAAAAGCCGTAGCGATATTTAGCCATCGAGTCTGTGAATTTATTTGGAATTATTATGGTTTGCTTGGGGGATGTGATGAGCTTATTTTTTCAGGAGGAATTGGACGGAGAAACGCTTTTGCTCGACAGGAAATTTGTAAGAATTTATCTGTTTTGGGAGTAAAAATAGATACACAAAAAAATTCAGAAATTTCTGAAGACAATTTTGGCATTATTTCTCGTTCAGATTCTCAAGTTTTGGTTCGCGTTATGAAGGCTGATGAAACCGGTGAGATCGCCCAACAAATAACCAATAAGGTTTGAGAAGTAAAAACTTAGAAAAAAGAAAGTCCAGCTCAAAAACAAAAGGATGGGAGAATTTTTTGATGGAGTATATAGATGGTTTAAATCAGTATAGATCCTTATTTTTTAATTTGACACTCAGCATTTTTCCCTCCATCAATTCCAACACAATCCCATAAATAGTATTCATTCCATTCTCTGGGATAAACCATTTTACCTTTAGTACAGACATTTCGACTTGAACCACACTGTCCATTTACAGGGATTGGATTCTTTCGAAGTGAACAGTGGGAGTAATAAGTTTCATCTCTGTCAGTACAAGTCCAAATCCAATGTGTTGCTGTTTCACTTAGACCTTTCGTATATGGAGCAATACATCCATACTTATAAGGTAAACAGTAGTTTACTGGGTCCTCACCACCGGATCCTCTTGGCATTGTACAAGTAACTGTTTCGCCGTTACCTCCAAGTATTTGACATAGCCAACGATAGTGAGTTTTTGTTGGTAATAATTGCACAGCTTGTACTCCACCACCACGTTGACATTGATATAATTCTTTACGACATAGATTGGTTGGTTTTACTGTTGTTTTTGACTGCATACAGTCAGTATTTTTTCCACCATTTACGCCAAGGCATGACCAGAGATAATAGGTGTTAGAATCAGATTTATCTTTATATTTCCCAGCGATACAGGTTTCTTTTGTATTCCCGCAAATTCCATTTGCTCTGTTTTTAGGGAAGCTACAGCTTTTAGTTACTCCACCCTTTATCCCAACACAACGCCATCTATACTCTGTATTGGTATCAGAAAGATCGTCGTATACGCCTGAAGCACATTTTTCTCTAGGTGGTGTACCACATATACCATCCATACGCCGATACCAATTACCATTATCATCTTCTTTTAGTAGCATACAACCTCTATCTACTCCTCCATTTATTCCCTTACAAATCCAACGGTGTATGTCTGAGGTCTCCTGGACATTTACATAGGTTCCAGCTGCACAACCTTCTTTTTTGACACCACTAATACAGCGACCATTAATTACTCCATTAGCGCCACCACCATTTCCGCCACTACGATTTCCGCCACCACCATTACCACCACCATTTCCACCACTACTACCTTTTGGTTCTTCACAATTCGCACTACGTCCCCCATTTATTCCCATGCAAGTCCAACGAAATAGAGTTGGAGTATCAGCTGGTACTCCTACATAGGTTCCCGCTGTACAACTTTTGGGACTACCGCAATCTCCATTGATGGCACTGCCACCATTATCTTTTGATTTACTGCATCGTGCATGTCGTCCGCCATTAGAGCCTTCACAGATCCATCGGTATTGTTCATCCGTATCTGATGGATATGGGTTGTATTTTCCAGCGGTACAAGTCTCTTTTTCAGTACCACATACTCCATTTATTTTATCGTCAGAAGTCTCTTTGTCTTCAGTACAATCTTTGGTACTTCCCCCATTGATACCCTCACACTGCCAAAGGTATTGATCATCACTATCGGTGACATCTTTATAGTGCCCTTTTGTACAGGTGTCTTTTGAACTCCCACAGATCCCATTAGTTTTTATAGTAGAGGTCTTCTTTGCTTTAGAACAATTTGTGTCGGCTCCTCCACGTGTTCCCAGACAAGACCATCTATACTCAGTACTTGTGTCTTCTAGATCTTTGTAGTTTCCGATCAAACAACCAATAGAATCTTTTTTACAGAAGCCATCTGTGCTAGACTTTTTAGGAGCAATACATCGAACACTTCTGCCTCCGTTACTTCCCTTACAAGTCCAAATATACTTTGTCGATGTATCTGATGGATATGGGTCAAATATACCCGTTGCACAAACCTCTATACGGTTTCCACAACTAGCATTTATAGCGGTTGGTAATTTTTTATGAGGGCGATTAGCGGTACAGTGTGCGTCAGTTCCTCCATGTTGTCCAAGACAGGTCCATCGATATAGCGTGTTTGTATCGTGTGGTGCTGGGTTTGGTATACCAATTGTACAGGTCTCGTTTGTCTCTCCACAGACACCATTAATAGCGGAAATATGAGGAACTTCTTTAGAACATTCAACATCTTCACCACCATTCAATCCTTTACATTTCCAGAGGTATTCGGTAGGTGTATCCGGAAGATATCCTTTTTTTCCAGCTGAACAGGTCTGTCTCTCCGTTCCACAAACTCCATCAACTTTTTCGGTTTCGGTCATTCTTAGAATAGAACAATGTACACTTTGACCACCATGGATACCATTACAGTTCCAGAGATATTTATCCTGTTGTTCGCTTATCGTCCCAAGCTTTCCTGATCGGCAAATATTCCGAAAAGTCCCACACTGACCATCGATAGTTTTTTGAATAGGTGGTTTTATGGTTGTGAT
>CAYXXA010000011.1:0-25043 GCA_964468965.1 uncultured Candidatus Peribacteria bacterium | reverse complement strand
TTTATCCTGTTGTTCGCTTATCGTCCCGAGCTTTCCTGATCGGCAAATATTCCGAAAAGTCCCACACTGACCATCGATACGCTTATTCGTAGCAGGTTTCACATCTGATACTGTCCGATAAATTCTACATCTCACACTCCTTCCCCCATGGATACCATCGCAGTTCCAAAAGTATTTATCAGGTTGTTCTCCATTTATTCCTAAATTACCTAATCGACAAATATTCCGAGAAGTCCCACACTGACCGTCTATACGGTCACTAGAGGAAGATGAAGAAGCGGTATGACGTGTTGGTCTATTATCAATAGTAACGTCTGATTTTGAAGGTTCAACTTCAACGATTGTTCGTTTTTTCATTAAACAGTGTACTTCTTTGTTGCTTTCGGGGTTCCCACAATTCCAGAAATAGGTAAAAAAGTCCTCTCCCCGCTTACTAGGAACTCCGTTTCGACAAGCATATTTTTTGGTACCACAAGAACCTCTCGTTAGGATGGAAGGTCTTTCTAGTCTTGTAATAGTCGTAACGTCACCTTTCAAATGACCTAATCGACTACCTAAGGTACTAGCCAGAAGCTGTTTTTCAATACTTTTCTCAAAGGAAAAGACCGAAGCTAAACCGATCAAAAGAACGAAAGAAGCTATCCCGAAAGCCCATGACTTTATTTTCATCTACTTCATGATAACACAGGATCGTATTTTATAAACTCTACTTGTGAGTAAATTTGAAAAATGGGTTTACGGATGGTTTTTGTTTTGGTGTGCCTATGACATTACGTTTGAGATTCTGAAGTAATCCGGCAGACTTTACGGTTTGTACTTGTTTTTTTCGCTCGATCTTCTTTTTCTTAGCAAGACGTTGAAATAAAAGAGGTTCACTTATTTTTGGTGGTTGAATAAAAGCACTTTTTTTCCACTGAGAAACGGGGTTTTGTTTTTTTGGTTTTGGGGCTGATGTTTTAAAAGGTTCTGGTTTTTTCCCTTTTATACCAAACCAAATTTCAGGACCTTTAAAAGTTGTTTTATTACCAGATTTATCGGTCGCCGTTACAAAAATTTCAATGTATTTTCCATAAAAAGACTTTATTTCTCTGAGTTCATATAACTCATATTCTTTTAAGAATCTGGACAATCCAATCTCATGGAGATCAACTTGAAATCGATCACCATTATTTCGATCAGATGGACCGATGTATTTCAGTCGATCACCTTCTTGGTAAATACCATTTTTACCACCAAGGAAATAACCCTTATCTTTGTATACTTTTACTTTATTATCGATTTTCACCTTAGGAGAAGAAAGGCTTATAACTCGACGACCCATTCTATTTTTTACATAAATTGGAAATCTCACTTCAGCCTCATCAAGGTAACCACGTTTAACCTGTACGGATTCACCAGCTTTAACGGTTTTAAAGTGTCCAATCTTTCCATAGTTAATGTAGTACTGCTCTAATGGATGTCCTTTTGGAGCAATATAAGTAATATAATCACCGATTCGGAAAGATCCATTTGGTCCAGTGGCTCCTGTGAAGTATCCACCTTCATAGCGTTCTGTTGAAAAGATACAGCTCCACCCGCAGAAGGAAGGTTCCGGTTCTGGAGTAGTTGTATAGCCAGGAAATGGTGTTCCATCCCCATAAAGCATATTCCAAAATGGTCCCCACCGAACCTTACAAGCGGTTGACCCAGAATCGGGTATGCAAGGATCATTTGGGTCGAGATCCGCTCCATCGACAACTCCATCGTTATCTCGGTCCAAATTGAGACAGGCAAGTGATTTTGGGTTAGGAATACAAGGATCATCTGGGTCAGGGTCTGTTCCGTCATCTTCTCCGTCTCCATCACGATCTCCCTTAATAGTAATCACAAAGGCTTTTGAAAAATCATTGACGCCATCATTTACGTTTACTCGAATAAAGTAAGCTGATTGAACGGTAAAATCAAAAACTTTATTGGTTCGAAGTTCGTTGCCGTCAATATAGAAGGCTTCATTGTCAGTGCTTCCTACTCCAGAAACAAGTGTATAAGTTTCCCCGTCACTTTCCTGATCATCCTCCATGGTAAACCTCCCTACGAGTGTTTTTAAAATTTGGTTTTCTTCAATGATATTATTGTCAAGGAATATATTGGCGGGAGGGAGATTTATATCGTTAATGTTAATTGTAAATGATTTTTCAAAATCATTAAATCCATCATTGGTATTAATCCGAATGGTGTATTTATTTTGTGTTTCAAAATCGAATGGTTCCCCAGAAAGAAGCTGATTACCAACAATTTTAAAGTGTTCATTGTCGTCATCCCCCTCACCTTCTACAAAGGTGTAAGTAAAATTTGTATCATCAAGATCAGCCGTTGAGAAAACACCAATAAGTGTTTCAATTGGCATATTTTCATCGATACTATTATTACTAAGGCTGATATCAGTTGGGACTTCGCCACAGTATCCACCAGGTTGAACTGTAAAATGTGCTAGTCCTGTAGGGGAATACCGATCTAAAAATTTATAAAGAATAGAATCTTCGTCTGGAACAAGTAGTTTGTTATCGTGAATTCTGAGTCCATCTTTTTCGATTAGTTTTTTCAAGTTCATATAACTTTCCGGGATTGTACAGACAAATTTATTATCAAATAAGTATAAGTATCGAAGATTGGTGAGATTCCCTAGTTCTGGAGGAAGTTTTCCTACAAGTTTATTTCGACTAAGTGTTAGTGTTTTTAGATTTGGAAGGTTAGCAAGTTCAATAGGAATAGTTCCTCTAAAATCATTGTTGGCTAATAGTAGATGTTCTAATAGTTTCATATCACCGAGAACTTTTGGAATGAGTCCCGTAATATTATTGTTATTATCTAGTCTGAGTGACTTTAAAAACTCTAGATTAGCAATAGTGTCTGGAATAAAACCACTAAGTCTTTTTCCAGAAAGGCTTACAACATGTCGTGACCGAAGGGTCATAAAGGTATATTTTTTACACTCTGCCGATTCCGCATTTGGGCTACATGGATCTGTAGCTAAGTCGTCAACCCCATTGAGAATTCCATCAAGGTCAAAATCTAAACACCGAGGACTACTATTGTCTGGATTACAGGGGTCATTAATATCTGGATCGTTGATAACCGGATCATCGTTAACATCGGTGGTAAAGTCAGCTACTCCGTCAAGATCAAAGTCTAAACAGGAAGCGGCTGTGGGATCTGGATTACATGGATCTAGAGGGTCAGGATCATAAAGGCCAGAGAGATCACGATCGGTATCATACCGAAGTCCTTCAAAGTAATCGGTTTTGATGTTATTCCATTTGGTAATGTCTGGTTCGGACTTCCAATTTAGGTTAGAGTTGTCTCCATCTAGTGCATTATAAAAATCAATCAAAGCCTCACACTCTTTGATCGGAATGTAGTCTTGTAGTGCACAATTTACAAATTCTTGATCGTGAACATCAATAACTTTTATGGTAAAGTATTCTGCATAGTTATTTGTTCCATCGCTAACATTAACACGAATTTTGTACACGGACTGTGTTTCAAAGTCTAAGGATGAAACGGTTTGTAGTTTGTCCCCTACAATCTGAAAGGATAAATTGTCATCATCCCCGAAACCATCAATTAGGGTATAGGTAAAGGTGGTACTATCAGGGTCAACTGCAGAAAAAATTCCAACAGTTGATACATCCGCCAGTTCTTCTTCAATGGATTGACTTGATAGTGTAATATCTGTTGGAGGGCGGTTTACGGTTGCACAAAATGAAGCATTTTGATTTGTAAAGTAGCTAGCCTCTACAGCCGATTTTTGATCAAGAAAGTTATAGAGTGTTGAGAGAAAGGTTCTTGATGGATCAGGGTTTGGTGTGTCTGGTGGTAGTTCGAGATTATTACTAAATAGCTGTAATCCTAAATGAAATGTTAGTGATACAAGTTGTTCAAAACTAGAAGGAATTGAACATGATAGTTGATTTTGGTCAAGATTTAAAGTCTTTAGCTTTATCAGGTTTCCGATTGAGTCAGGAATGCTTCCCGTTAGATTATTTTGACTGAGTGATAAAAACTCAAGATTAGTGAGGTTTCCTAAACTATCTGGTATTCCACCACTTATCTGATTACTCGAAAGGTCTAAATGGATGAGTGGACTTATACTTCCAATAACCACAGGAATCTCACCAAACAGGTTGTTGTTATCTAATGAAAGAACTTCTAGTTTTGTAAGATCTTGAAGAGAGGTTGGTAAAAGTCCTTCTAATTTATTATGTGGTAACTCCACTTTCGTTACGTGTCCTTCGAAAACCGTTATCCCAAACCAAGAATCAATATTAGTAGACTGTTTCCATAAGGTGTTTTTTTCCCAGTGATCACCATCAGTTAGGGCATATAAATCTTTAAGAGCAAGACATTCAGATTCGGGCACTCTTGTTATTTCTGTTTTAGAACAATCAACCTCTAAACTAGTTCCTTGTGGATAAATCGTAATAGGATTAGAAATAAGTACTAGTGTTGGGACAACGGTATTTTTGATTTCATAATGATAAACGCCAGCATCCTCTTCTTCAAAAATTTTTGTATAGTTTAGACTTGTAGCGCCTGGAATAGCGATTCCGTCTTTAAACCACTGATAGGTATCATTTCCAGACGGATTAATAGGAATGGTTTGTTCGAGGGTAACACTTGTTCCTATTTCGTATTCTAAAAATCTTGTTTCATCTACTTTTTGTTGTTGGTAGTACTTAAAGTTTGAAAATCCACTGTATCCTCCATACTCATCTTCAAAGTCCATAAAAAGAAATTTATTCTCCTGTATTTCAAAATCATCTAAAAACCCTGTTGATCTTAAGTCTGGGATATTTCCAGAAAGATTATTATTATTTAGGTAAAGTTCCGAAATATTAGTAAGTGTTGTTAGAGAAGAAGGAATAAGTCCATTTAAACTATTGTATGATAAATTCATCACAAATAAGTTATTAAGGGCCCCAATCGTTGTCGGAATGTGTCCTGATAGATTGTTATTACTTAAGTCTAGGATAATTAAGCCAGTCATGGACCCTAAGGTAGAAGGGATTCCTCGATTTAGTTTATTAAAAGAAAGATTAAGCGTTTGTAGGTTTGTCATTCCTCCAAATACTGTTGGAATAGTTCCTGAAATACTATTTTTTGAAAGATCTAAGGTAACTAAATTTGTTAATCCACTTAAAGTCGTTGGTAAATTTCCTGAAATTTTATTTTGAGATAGGTTAAGTGTTTTTAGTGATGATAGGCCTCCAAATAGTTCAGGAATGGATCCTGAGAACTGGTTTTTACTAAGATTAAGTGTTTCGAGGTTGCTTAAACTTCCTAGTTCTTTTGGGATCTCTTCTTTGATAGCATTATTAGATAAGTTTAAGATGGTTAAATTTGGCAAATCCTTAAGTGAAGGTAAAATCTTTCCTGTTAAGCTATTATTGGGAAGTTCAAGTTTAGTGACGGTTCCTCCTGAAACGGTTACCCCAAACCAAGTATTTGCCGCGGTTGAGGTTAACCAGTTAGTATTGTTCCCCCAAAACTCTCCATTAGTTGAGTCATACAAATCGATTAAAGCTTGACACTCTGATTCGGGAATTCCAGTAGTTGCTGTATCAGAACAAACACTTTCAACTACCACTGTAATTTCTTCGGAAACAAGTTCCAAAATTTTAACAACCTTATTGGTTATTTTATAGGTATAAACTCCAGCGTCAGCATACTCTGCTTTTTTGGTATAAATTCTATCAGTTGCTCCTTCGATTTTTTCTCCATCTTTGTACCACTGATACATATCGTTTCCAGATGGGTTTATCGGAACCGATGGCGTTAATGTTAAGGTGTCTCCTCGTTTAAAGGTCTCTGTTCTTTCGATGTCTACAGTGGCTTGAGGAACATATCCAAAATTAGTGTAATCCTTGTAGATAATGTATTCATCTTCAAAGTCTTCAAAGATAAAACGATTATTTTGGATGGTAAGGTTTTTAAGGTGAGGGATTCCCGTTAAGTCAGGAATAGCCCCTGAAATGATATTATTATTTAAGTATAAACTAACAAGATTAACTAGATTTGATAAAGTATCGGGCAAAGGACCTTCGAGTTGATTGTTTTGTAAATTTAGTGTATCTAAGAGTACAAGGTTCCCAATTTCGGTTGGAATGGTTCCCGTTAGGTTATTATTAGCAACTGTTAAGTAAGTCAGAAGTGTTAGATTTCCAATCGTTGTAGGAATACTACCGGTTAGCTGGTTACTATTTATCTGTAATCTTTTTAGTTTTGTCAGGTTTCCAATTTCGGTTGGAATAGGTCCACTTAGTTGATTGTAACTGAAATAAATTATTTCCAGATTTGAGAGATTACCAATTGAGGTAGGAATACTACCTGTTAATTGATTATTATTGAGGTAGAACTTTTCTAGATTTGATAAACTTCCAAGTGTTGAGGGAATACTCCCCGTTAATAGATTTGCTCCAAGGTTTAATTTTATAAGGCTTGTCATTCCACCGAATGATCCTGGTATGCTGCCTGTGATTCTATTTTTTGCGAGTTCTAAGTACTCTAGATTCACCAAATTACCAAGTTCGGATGGGAGTTCTCCTGAGATTTGATTTTCTCTTAAATCCAGTTGCTTTAACGTTGAAATGTTTCCAATGGAATTAGGAATAGACTCTGTTAGTTTATTTTGTCTGAGGTCTAAAATCTCTAATTGAGTGAGGTCTTCAATGCTATCGGGTAGATACCCAACGAGATTATTGTCTTCTAGTATAATTCTATTTACGTGGTAGATTTTATTGACGGAATCATAAGTAAGGTCAATTCCAGCCCATGAAATAACGGGTTTATTTGTTCCCCAGTATAAGTGATTTCCCCAATCAGGACCATTAGTAGTACGATAAAAATCTTCAAGAGCTTCACATTCTGACTGAGGAATACCGGTTATTGTTGTATCGGAACAGTTCGTGAAAAAAAGTGTAGAATCCAAATTATTACCATTTAGATTTTGGTTTGCCAGTCCCGTAAGAAATGTAGCTAGGGCATCTGATATGCCTCCTGTAAAATTGTTATTAGAGAGGTCTAATGAAGTAAGATTTGAAAGATTTGCAAGTGATTCAGGAATATAACCAAAGAATAAGTTATTACTTAAATCTAAAAGTTCTAATCCAAGAAGTGTTCCAAGTGAGTTAGGCAGTGCTCCAGTGATTTGATTATCACTGAGATTTAAAGATTTTAAACTAGTAAGGCCAGAAATGCCAGAAGGGAGAAATCCTGTTAAATTATTTTCAGGGAGATATAAAGCCGTAACACTTGAATCGGTTACGGTCACTCCATACCAAGATGAAACCGCGGTGTTTGTTCCCCAGCCGGTATTTATGGTCCAGTCATCTCCATTAGTGGCATCATAGAAAGTCCCTAAGGCAATACACTCTGACTCTGAAATTCCTGTGGTGGCTGTATCTGAGCAGTCTGTTAAAAAGGCTGCACGAGAAATAAGCATTCCACCTACAAAACTAAAAAGTACTGAAAATAAAACAAGTGCTATGGCGCTCATAATTTTTTTAGCATTAAGGTGTTTTAATGGTGCCAAATACATTATTTTTTATTAAAATATCTAGCTATTATACCCTAAAAGCACCTTTTTGAGAAGAGGTAGGGGGTTGAATAAGGCAAGGTTTGCTTGTATTTATTCAATTCTATTTTCTTTTACTAGTTCTTTTTTTTCTGTTCGTGAAAGTTTTTTGATCCGATATTCTTCTTTTGAGGCGGTTGATCGATTTTTAAATTTAGCCGAGTAGATCAATTTTACAGGACGTCGAGTAGCTGTGTATTTGGCTCCTTTTTTGTATTTATCTATCCCATTATGCTCCTTAATTCTTCGTTCGATATCCGTGGTAATGCCTGTATAGAATGTATTATCAGCACACTTAAGGATATAAACATAGTAGGACATATGGGAAGTATAACATGATTTTAAAAAAGTCAGAACTCGTGAATGAGTGCTGACTTTTTTGGAGCGCGTGGCGGGAATCGAACCCGCATCCGCGGCTTGGAAGGCCGAAATAATAAGCCATTATACTACACGCGCGTCTCCGTAATGTTGCTTACTTCTTTAGCAAGAAGCCAAGATATTTTAAAGAACAAAACTCTGTCGTCAAATTATTTTTTATCACTTCCTTTTTTATTATTTGAACGAGGTTTTTCCGTTTCTTTTTTTATTCGTTTTTCTCGCTCATCTCGCGACCATTTGAGAATTTTTTCTTCAACGATTTTTTTGGGTTTAGCATATCGTTGACGAGAAAAGTTTCGTATTTTTTTTACGCGAGACTCAAGGTTTTCACCTTCAGCATAATCAATTTTTGGAGGTGGCAAGGTGTTTCCCGAGAAAACGGGTGTTGTCATTCCGTCAACCATAATTCGATTGTAAACTTGATACTTTGGAAGTGTTGCGAGGTGAATTGGCAAGACTCGTTCTTCATCGAGTTGCTCGGATAAAATTTTCGCATCATCAATTCCAACCTGAAACGAAACAATAGACCCTACATTTCCAAAAACCGCAGAGCAGACTTCTTCTGACATTTGATCGATATACTGATTGGCCATCGTGAGGTTGAGTTTGTATTTCCGAGCTTCTGATAAAATTGTGGCAAAACTATCGGTTGCGAAATTCTGAAACTCATCCACATAAAGATAAAAATCTTTTCGATCTTTTTCTGCTTGATCGGCACGACTCATCGCATCGAGTTGAAATTTGGTAATCAAGAGTGATCCCAGCATTGCGGAATTATCTTCGCCTAGTTTTCCTTTTGAAAGGTTGACGATCACGATCTTCCCACTATCCATAGCAAACCGCATATCAAGTGATGATTTTGGTTGACCCAAAATATTCCGGATTGCTGGAGAAGAGAGAAACTGCCCCACTTTATTCTGAATAGGACCAACAGCTTCTGCGAGCTTTGCTGGCGGCAATGCTTCAAATTCCGTTCTCCAAAAATTCAAAACCATTGGATCTTTCACGAATTTTAGTATTTTTTGTCGATACGCTTTATCCACAAGCATTCGAGGAATACCTAGCATTGTTGTGTCAGGGGCTTCAACTAAGGCCAAAATTGTGTTACGTAAAAAATGTTCAAGTCGTGGACCCCATGATTCGGCATAAAGTTTTTTGAAAACATTGACTAGCCCAGAAGCTACTAATGCACGTCGCTCAGGGGTAGACCCCTCTAATAAATTAAAAGAAACAGGAAAGTCGACATCGGCTGGATCAAAAAGAATAACATCATTGGTTCGATTTTTTGGCACAAAACTCAAAACGGCATCTGCCAAATCTCCATGAGGATCGATAACGGCCACGCCTTTTCCCGATGAAATATCGGAGTGAATCATGTTTTCCAGAATGGTTGATTTTCCCATGCCTGTTTTTCCAATAATATAAATATGGCGTCGACGATCATCTTTGCGAAGGCCGTATAATTGTTTATTGGATCGAAAATTTGTTTTTCCCAGTAAGGTAACATCTTTTTCCTTATTCGTTGGTAAATTATGGGGCGGTTCGAGCTTCACTGAATCCACCCAAGCAATGGCAGGCGTGGAAACCGTTTCAGTTGGTAGGTGGTAGATAGTAGCTAGTTCTTCTTGGCTAAGCACAAAGGGTTTGTGTTGTTCTCGTTTTACGACTCGTTGAAAAGTCGGGTCGGAAAGTGCGTGAGCGAGTGTCGAAATCCCAAAATGGTTCATCTGTGCTTGGGAAAACTGTTGAAAGGTTCCCGCTATTTCTCTTATTTTTGCTTCGGCTTGAAGTGTATTGGGATCTGAGTGAATATAGATGGCACGAATGTTAGTGGCAAAGTTTAGCCGAGAAAGTTTATCATAGCTGGCGGAAAACACGGTTTCTCGTTCATGTCGTCCAGAGGTTTGTTCTTCTCGATCTAGCTGATCGGTATCGTCATCGGACAGAGTGTCCAAGTTTGAAATCTTCTTCAATCCACCCCAACCAAAAAATAAAAGGGTTGCTCCCCAAATAGGGGACCGTTTTACTCTTACTTGTTTAGATGGATCAAGTCTCGCCCACTGATAAAAAGCACGAAACCAGTCCCATTGCCATGGACCAGTTCCCCAAAATCGACGTAGTGTTTTTCTCGCAACGGTATTCCATCGAGGAGAGACGGGTGTAACCACAAATTGTAAAATCGCGGAATCATCACTGGCGTGTAGCTGTGCTAAGCTTGATGTTATTGGACCTAGTGGGTCCTCAATTCGCTGATTTAATTTATCTTCAAACTGAGGGTGCCGTTTAAAAGGAAAAACCCAAGGCTCTTGTGGACGTAGCGTGGCAACTAAAATTTCTTTATTCTTTACGAGTTTTCTCGTTAAGTATTCTGGGACAACTAAAATTTCTGCTTCTGGATATTGTGAATATATTTGAGAAGAAATGAGTGTCTTCAAGTGTGTAGGAACAGAGATATAGAAAAAAATCTGTCCTTTAATCTTGGCAATTTCAAAACTGATAGTTTCGTCCTTTGTACTTTTCGTCTCCTTGGAAAGTAAGCCATGAAGTGTTGCCAAAATCTGCTCAAACGCCATTGGTCCTCGCACATTTTGACGTGGAACTTCAAGTTGTAGGAGGATTCTTTTGGGTTTCATTTCGTTATTATATTGTAGATCACTCTGTGTTTGAATGATATTTTGAAAGTATTATATTTTTTAAATTTAAAGGAAACAAGTATTGAAAAAGAAAATGTTGACTGACCTTTCTATTACTAGTGTGTCATCTTTATGGGACAAGTTTTTCCATTGTTTCTAGATTTAACTGTCCTGCTTGAGCACCGTATTTTTGAATAACGCTATTGGCATTAAAATTTCCCCATAAGATTTGTTCTTTTAGGGATTTCCCTTTTAATTTTGCAGTAAGAACACCAACAGAGAAGGCATCACCAGCACCAAGTGTGTCTACTCTTTTAGCTTTTTGTGCGGGAGAGTAAAAGTGATTATCTTTATTAAAAATTTGGGCTCCTCGTCCACCATCAGTAATGACGACGGTTTTAACACCAGCTGACATAAATTTTTTGGCTAGAGGTCGAACATCAGAAAGTGAAGTGGTAGTACATTCAGAGTGACCAAGAATTTTTTTTCCGACAATGGAAGCATCACTATCAGCGGCTAATATTTGATGAGCTTTAAGTCCGGTGAATCGCTCAGCCTCTTCAACGTTTAGTATCAAAATATCAATACTGGGGAAAATTTTTTCAAAGGCAGAAAATCCTTTCTTAAATTGTGTTTCACCAGGATTCCAGCCAATGATGGCTTTATTTTTTGACTGCCAAGACGGAAGAGATTCCAGAATACGATCTCCGCCAGGATAAAGATGGCTAATGTAAATTGATTTCGTTTTTGGAGCTTGGTTTAGAATAGTTTCGTTAAAATTTTTAGAAGTTGATCGTCGATGAAGTACGGTTCGTTTTCCTGTATGAGCACAGAGAACTACCGAGAAGCTTGACTGTTGGTGGTTCGCGGTTGTGAGATAATCCGTGCAAACGCCTTGAGCTTTTAGTTCTGAAACCAAAAAGTGGCGATTTGATCGATCGCCAAGAACACCGAAGGCGGCGGTTTTTAATCCGAGTTTGGCAAAACCAACAGAAGCATTTGCCGATCCACCACCACAAAGGGTCAAGGATTCATTGATTTTAATTTTTTCACCTAGTGGAATCTGAAAGAAATCAGTGTGATCCGTTTCAAGAATATCAACACCTGAGTCTTCTGAAATAGGAATAATCATATCAAGAACTACCGAACCGAAAGTCAGTGTATCAAAAGTTTTCATCTCAGTATTATAGCTGAAAGAGGGTTATTATTCAACGTTTTTGAGGAAAAAGAGGTGTGTGTTTCGTTCGTTACTGAAATTGATACATGGCGATGCCAGCGGCAATGGAAACATTGAGAGACCCTTTTTGTCCACGCATAGGGATTTCAAGGGTGTGGTCGGCTAGTGCTAGAAGTTCTGAGGAAACGCCTTCTACTTCATTTCCGAGGACTAAGGCTATTTTTTTATAGGCAGAAAAATCCATTTCTAAAGGATTTTTGGCATCGGAAGTTTGTTCTAATACGAAGATCGTGAATCCTTGTTTCTTTAGTTTTTCAAGACAATGAATCGGGTTTTCGTCTTTTTCCCATTCAAGAAAATTTTCAGCTCCAAGAGAAACTTTTTCAATTCTTCGATCGGGTGGAGTGCCAGTGTAACCGGTAAGAAATACTTTTTTAAATCCAGCCCCATCTGCTGTACGAAAAATGGAGCCAACATTGTGTAGTGATCGAATATTTTCGAGAACGACGACCTTTTTCATGGTTGATGGGATATTTATTTATAACGATTGGGGAAAAGGATAAATCGAGTTTAGTATTGGTTTTAGGGATATCACTCCTGTCTCATTAATTGGTCAGGGTTTTCTCAAAAATTATAGACCAAAGACTCGTCGCTGATAAGGTCAAAATTGCCATAATTGTGGCACTAGAAAGCACCCCAATTCCGACGAGTATAATCGCTCGCCAGTAGGGGATGCCGAATAAGTAAGCTATTAAGACACCGCTCCAAGCCCCGCTTCCAGGGATGGGGATGGCGACAAAGATGACAAGGAATAAGGCGCCAAGCTTTCCAATTTTTTTAGAATGTTTTGACCTCGTTTTGGTAAATATTTTTTGAACTAATTTATGAAAGACGGGGATATGTTTTTCGAGGAAATTAACGAGCAAAGGAAGGAGCTTAAGAACAATCGCAGCGGTAATGATACCTCCGAGAGTTGAGAGCAAGATGACCTCAATTGCCGAGAGACCAAAGGTGGTGAGTCCAAGCGGGACGGAGGCTCTCATTTCAAGAAAGGGGGTAATTGACCAGAGAAAAGTACAAAAATAAGCCGAATCGATAAAGCAGAGGTTCATGTATGGTAAAGGTTAGTTGCTAAAGTGGAATAATCAAACCATTATTTGAAAGAGTGGATATGCTTATTTCTATGAAAGTAATTGAAATTATTGTGAGGAATGAAATTTTTTCTTTTCTTTATAAAATTCAATTGAACAAAAAATTAAAACACAAAAGCTAGATCGTCAATTAAAAAAAGGGGATTCGGATTGTGTAAACACATTTTTTGTTCTATATTTCAATTGAAGTTGGATTTATCCGCTTCACTAAAACAAAAACAAACACAAAAACTTTTACACACACTGTGCACAAGTTTTGCACAATTACCAATTTTTTATTCAAGATATGTCTGTTGATAAGCTAGTTCATGTGTCGGTTCTCCAAAAAGAAGTTTTGACCGAGCTGATAACAGAATCAACGCGGACGGTTTTTGATGGAACATTGGGTTTGGGGGGACATGCTGAGCTCATTTTGGAGGCGTTTCCACAGATAGATTGTTATATTGGAACAGATTTAGATCGACAGCATTTAGTTTTTGCACGAAAACGATTAGCTAAGTGGGACAAGAAACTGATCACCTTTCATCAAAATTTTTCAACGATTACCGAGATTATTAAAGAAGTAAATCCGAAACGTCCCATGGCGATTTTATTGGACCTTGGAGTTTGTTCGAATCAGTTGGATGATGCGGAAAAAGGTTTTTCTTTTCGAAAAGATGGTCCGCTCAATATGTCTTTTGGAGAAGGACATTCAAAAGACTGCGAACGATTACTGAATGAGGCTTCGTTGGAATCACTTAGAAAAGTTTTACGAGAGTATGGAGAAGAACCAGAGGCTCATCGGTTATCAAAAAAAATTATAGAATCACGAACTCATAAGCCAATTAAAACAACAGGGGATTTGCGAGAGATTATAGAAAAAAATACAAACGGAAAGGCTTTGAAGAAAACGCTCATGAGAGTCTTTCAGGCCTTACGAATAGCGACAAATGACGAACTTGGGCATCTTGAAAAAGCGATGGAAGGGGCGGTGTCGGTTATGGAGTCGGGCGATAGGCTTGGGATCATGTCGTTTCATTCGCTCGAAGATCGCATAGTGAAGCGGTTTTTCAAAAAACAGTCCCAGCCCATAACAAAAGAAACAACGTTCTCACTTCATACTGAGGTCGCACCAGCACAGTTTCGACTACGGACAAAGCGTCCATTGTGTCCTTCTAAGCAGGAACAACAAGCCAATCCACGTTCACGTTCGGTAAAATTCCGAATACTAGAAAAAATTTAAATTTCCCAGCCAAAAGCACAAGTGCACACTAATACTAAAAAGTATCATGACCAATAAACAAACACAGAAACGATCGATTGAAATGGCAGCTACCAGTAGTGGGCTACGTCGAATTGTACAGGGTGGTATTTTACTGAATGTTATTTTGGGATTTACGTATCTCATGATGCTAAACTCTTTGGCAACACAGGGGTTTGATCTAGAAAATCTCAAAACAGAAAAAATGCAGATACAGAAACAGATGGAAGAGATTGATATTGCTCTCGCTATCCCCACAAGTCTATACGCGTTAGAAAGTAGTGAACAGGTTCAAAATATGGCACGTGTTCGATCGCGAAATTTTTTAGAAGTCGTTGATGATGGGACATTAACGATGTTGGGCGAGGAGCGAAAAAATCTACAAAACCATAAAAGGGGAGGGCTAAACTAATCTTTCGTCTTTACTTAGAATAGTTGTAGGGTGTATTTTATATTTTCTTCTGAAAATGATTTTATCTTTCTGTTGTTTCGTGTAAAATTTCGTCGATGAAAGTAATAATTGCACAATCGGATTTATTGGAAGGTCTGAAAACGGTTTCACGAGCTGTTTCTGGACAAAATACACTACCTGTTTTGGGTAATATTTTAATTCGGGCAGAAGGACGGAAAATTCACTTTTCAGCCACTAACTTAGAAATATCTATTGCCACTTCGGTTGAGGCGGAGGTGAAAAATGAAGGAGCGATCACGGTTCCCGCAAAGATTTTGACCTCATACACTTCTTTATTAGGAAAAGACGAGTCAATCGAGTTGAAGTTGGCGGATGGATTAGCGTTAGAGGTTAATTCTGAAAGTTCAAAAACCAAAATAAAAGGAATTTCAGCGGATGAATTTCCAGCGATTACGCGTGTTGACTCTGGCACAAAGCTAGAACTTTCAGGCAAGGCTTTTCGATCAATGGTTCAGGAAGTGGCTTTTGCAGCCCAAGAAAATGCTTCACGTCCAATTCTTTCTGGAGTTTTAATGAAAGCCAATAAAAACAGTCTAAGCGTAGCGGCAACCGATTCGTACCGACTATCAGAAAAAAAGATAAAACTAGAAAAAGAGGTAAAAGAAATGATGGCGGTTGTGCCTGTTCGAGCGATTTTTGAGGCAGACCGATTAGTATCAGGAGCAGATGAAATCACGGTTACGGTTTCGGATAATCAGGTAGCCTTTAAGGTTAATGGAACCGAACTGGTTTCTCGTTTGATTGAAGGACAGTTTCCAGACTACCAGCAAATTCTGCCAAAAACACATAAAACAACGGCCATTGTCGACAGACAAGCTCTTTCATTAGCCGTTCGAAGAGTTTCTATTTTTGCCAAAGAAAATAATCAGCATATGAAGCTCGATTTTTTAAATGATGGAACATTAACCGTTTCTACTGGGTCAACGGAAATTGGGGAAGAGCGGACAACGGTTCCGATTAAATTAGAGGGAGATTCTAATGTGATAGCGCTTAATGCTGATTATGTACAAGATGTACTAACCGCGCTGTCTAATGAAAAAAATGTTAAAATTGAGCTAGAAGGCAAACTAAATCCAGCGGTCTTCAAAGAGGAAAAAGGTTCAGATTTTGTGCATTTAATTATGCCATTGAAGATGTAAGGGGAGGCCTTCTATTCCTCTAAAAAGGACTTCATTATTATTTTTTGAGGAGCCGAAGGATCTCGTATTAGCATAAGAGTATTAGCGTCTAAAAAATTAATTTTGTTTATACTATCCCGTTTAAAAGGTTTACAATAAGTAGGAAACTCAATCCATATGAGTTCTTTTTTATCTCGATAAACTTTACGATACACTATTTTGGCTGTATATGGAATCCCGTGTTCTTTTAAGTATTTTTGTCTTTTCCGTTTTTGAAAAAGTAAGAAAAATAATATCAATCCGAAGCTAATAAAGAATAGACCTTCTATCCAATTTCCATCAAGAATACCCATTAATCCACCAAATATGGGCCAAGCACAGATAATAATGATAGCGAATTTCATTAAATGTTTTTAAGTTTTCCATAATCCTATCATGTTTTTAAG
The DNA here is from genome assembly GCA_964468965.1 of uncultured Candidatus Peribacteria bacterium. Classification (GTDB taxonomy): domain Bacteria; phylum Patescibacteriota; class Gracilibacteria; order UBA4473; family UBA4473; genus JALWQU01. The sequence continues at coordinate 8,816 of CAYXXA010000011.1, read as the reverse complement.
AAATGATAAATACTATTGCATTTCATAGACTAATACCAAAATTAGGGTTATAGTGTTGAAGATAGAGAGATATTTCGAGTATGAAATTATAATAGAATTTCTAAAAGTATGATTAAATATACTTTGAACTATAAACCTAAAACAATAGACTTTCCATCATGAATTTTTCTGAAAAACTAGAAGCGGCGATTAAAAAAAAGAGTTCGTGTCTCATGCTGGGGCTTGATCCCAATATTGATAAAATGCCAAAGGAATTTGGGGTCATTATCGAAAAACGAGTCAAAAAAGGTATTGCGAGAAATGCGGCTACCGCACAGGCGTATTATGATTTTTGTCGAGAAATCTTGATGCACACGGAGAAATATATCTGTGGAATCAAGATTCAGATGGCGTATTTTGAAGTACTAGGTGCACCGGGGATTATCGTCGTAGAAAATATTATTAAAATGGCAAAGGAGCGTGGATTGGTCGTTTTAATTGATGGGAAGCGTGGGGATATTGGGACGACGTGTAAAGCCTATGCGGAAGCCTACTTAGCAGACGGAACACTTGGAGCGGATAGTTGTACCGTCAATCCTTTTCTTGGGTCAGACGGGGTCTTGCCGTTTGTAAAAAAATGTGAAAAAAATGATCGAGGAATTTTTGTTCTCGTTAAAACGTCAAATCCATCAGCTAATGAATTTGAAGAACCTATTTCCGATAAAATTGCTAAAGCTGTTGAGCAGTGGGGAAAATCAACACGGTCAGAAAGTGGATTTTCGTCTATCGGTGCGGTGGTTGGGGCAACGAATGGGGCGGAACTTCTACACTTCCGAAGCCTCATGCCACATACGTGGATACTTGCACCAGGCATTGGAGCACAAGGCGGATCAATGTCTGATGTGCTAGCGGCACAAAAAGACGGACTTGGTATCGTGATTCCCGTTTCTCGTTCGGTTCTCTATGCGGGGCAAGAGGATGACTTTGCAGAGAAGGCATTGGATGAGATTGAGCGATTGTGGGAAAGGCAGAGGTAAAAGAAAGTATTAGAACTTTAACCTCATACTCTTTACTGGAGTGGCCTTGTAGACTGCTTTTTAAAATCCTGTTTTTCACCAAAGAAGGACTTTTGGAATTTAATCTGCAGGATTGAATCAGCAAGAAAAATCTGCTTTATTCAAACTTAATAACAGACCTTGCAAATACCTTAAATTCTTAGCGCCTAATTCTTATTCAGTTTAGTACTTGAATCTATCAAATATGTTTCAATGTATCTTTTTTGCATCGGCAACCTCAAATAATTGCTAATTACTCATTGTTCATTGATAATGAATATTGAATTTTAGAACTTTAAACTTCAAACCTTGAACTTTGAACTCATTACTCCATGCTCACTTTCAAAAATGTACATCTATCGATTGATAAATATGAGATTTTAAAAAATCTTAATTTTACCGTTGAGCCAGGGGAGGTTGTGGCGATTCTTGGATCATCTGGTGCGGGAAAGAGTTCGGTTTTCAAGCTCATGACACTGGAGCAAAAACCCACGATTGGAAAGATTGATCTTGATGGAATATCGCTTGGGGATCTGAGCTTTGATAGTGTTCAGGATTATCGTCGCCAGATAGGCATTATTTTTCAGGATTATCGATTATTGAATCAGAAGACGGTCTTTGAAAATATTGCGTTTGCGTTAGAGGTGTGTGGAGATGAGGACAAAATTGCTAAAAAAGTTCCAGAACTCATAGAACTTGTTGGACTGAAAGGAAAGGAAAATAAATTTCCGCGTTCACTTTCAGGAGGAGAAAAACAAAGGGTTTCTATTGCTCGAGCACTGGCACATGATCCAGTGATTTTAGTAGCGGATGAGGCAACAGGAAACCTCGATCCACGAAACTCACGAGAAATCTCCGATCTTTTTCTCAAGATCAATAAGGAGCGAAATTTGACTATTTTCTTCGCAACACATGATCCGATTTTAGTCGAAAAATTAAAGCCACGAGTTATCCGAATTGAAAAAGGGAAAATTTTAATTGATGAAAAACATATCTCGGTGAAGAGAGCTTTTGAAGGAATATTGTGATAATCCAACTTGCGTCAGAAGTAAGATAACAAGGTTACAAGATAACGAGATAACAAGTATTATTAGAATTATTTTTTGTTTATTTTCATAACCGTCCTTTCAAGTACTTAGCGTGTATCTTATAGTCAGGATCAAGATTTTCCACCAACTTCCAAAATCGTTTGGAATGGTTCATTTCTTGGAGGTGACAGATTTCGTGAATCACGAGATAATCAATTATTTTCATTTCCTCTTTTATAATCTTCCAATTGAAGTTGAGGTTACCCTGACTACTGCAACTGCCCCACCGAGTTTTTTGATTTTTAATCCGGATAGCTTTAAATTTTAGCCCTATCTTTTTTGCGAAATAAAGGGCGCGTTCGGTACATATTTCACGGGCTTTTTCTCGGTAAAAGTGTTCAATGTTTTTTTTTATATCAGCCTTTTTTTTGTACTGAACGATAATTTTTTCGTTTACCACTTTTATTTTGTTTTTAGTGTCTTTTTGAATCTCTAGACGGTAGTTTTGTCCCAAAAAAGGCAGAAATGCCCCATCTTCAGACGGTATTTCGGGGAGCTTGTTTTTTGCCTTTTTATGTTGTTTTTTAATCCAATCTTCATGAAGTTTTGCAAAAGCTTTTCCTATAAATAGAGGTACTAATTTTGGCATAACGAGTTCGACTTTTCCGTCAGTCCTAACGACTAGTTTTATTTTTTTAGTACGAGAGCTCCGACGGATGGAGTAGGGCATGGAGATAATTTACAGTTTTTTATCCAGTCAAAAAGGGGGGATCTATGAATTCTGAGATTTTAAAAAGTTAATAACTTCATTTTCTTTTATGTCTTCTTTTACACCTGTCTCCATATTTTTAATCTGCACAATTTCTTTTGCGAGTTCATTTTCACCAATAACACCCACGTACTTCACGCCGATTTTATCGGCGTAATCAAATTTCTTGGCAAGTTTTTTCTTCTCCAAGTAAACATCAGTTTTTATTTCCGTTTTGCGTAGCGATTGAGCTAGTTCTATACATTTATGTATGGCTTCGTCATCAGCTGGGATAAAGAGAAAATCAAGATGTGAATAATTTTCCGTGTGTACAATATTGGCATCCATGAGTTGGCTCAGGAGTCGCGTAAGTCCGATTGAGATACCGACACCGGGCATCTTTTTTCCCGTAAAAATAGAAGCTAAATCTTCATATCGTCCACCAGAGCAGATAGAACCCAGTCCTTCGTGTCCAACGAGTGTCGTTTCGTAAACAGTTCCCGTATAGTAGTCAAGACCTCGTGCTATAGTCAGATCAATAGTATAATTCGTATCGGATACATTCATTTTTTGTATGGAATACATCACGGTTTCAAGTTCTTTGACTCCTTCTTGGAAGAGATCATGCCCACAGAATTTTTTTATTTTTTCAAGATCGTTGAGTTTAAAAAATTGCATTCCGATGGTTGCTAGATCTTTACGAAATCCAGCTTCAATAAACCGTTTAGCGACCTCATCCTCCCCTACTTTGTGAAGATCATCGAGAATATCAAGGAACGCTTTTATTTCATCCTCGGGAATACCGAAATGAAGAGCGAATCCTTTTAAAACTTTCCGATTATTGATTCGTACGACAAAGTCATTATTTGGTAGAAGTTTTTGAAAGATTTCAATAATGATCGCGGGCATGAGGGCGTCATTGGCAATCGAAAGGTTTTCCATACCGATAATATCGATATCACACTGATCAAATTGTCGAAATCGACCTTTTTGGGGGCGTTCACCACGAAAAACAGGACCAATAGCGTATCGTTTAAAGGGAAAAGTTAATTCATTACGGTGTCTTGCAACGTAAAGGGCCAACGGAACCGTATGATCAAATCGGAGTGTATTTCCAGAGTGTGAGGTATCTTCATCTTCATCAAGAATACGCTTGAGGGCGTAAATTTCTTTGGGGTTGCCTCCTTTTCCTAGTAGGTTTTCTTCCCGTTCCACCAGCGGTGTTGTGATTGGTTGGAATCCATATTTTTCAAAAGTATCAGCAATGGTTTTTATCCATATTTGTCTAAGGTGTTCTTCTTTTGGAGAAAATTCTGGAAATCCAGAAGGAGTCGAGACGTTAAATTTTTTTGCCATGTTGATTATACTTTAGGAAAAATTTTGAAAATATAAATAGTTATTGAATAAACTTGAATAGCATGGAAAAGGTTTGACAAACGTTGTAAATTGAACTATTTAATATTAACGAAACAATTTAACCCTTATTTAATCATGAAAAAACTTTTATTTATGTTCTCTGCTTTTTTTTGCATTTCTTTTTCAATAGCACAAGCGAGTAATTGGAGTTTTTTAGATCAGGTTCAGAAAGAGTTATTTTGGGGAAAAACACTTTCGATTGACGAAGAGGTTAAATTACTACAATTGAGCTCAGAGGCACCACGGTCAGTAGTTACCTCAGATACTAATAAGCAAGAAACTACACAAAAGATTTTAGTGACGGATAACGATAAAAATATTGAAACAATTAAAATCGCTAAACGTTCACGAGCACGTCGAAACTATCGTCATTTTCAGCAGTTACAAAAGCCAACACCTTTTTATACGCGAAGACCATATCGTATGATTAGTGAAGCTTCTATGAAAATCATACGAAGAAAAGATCAAATAGCACGTCAAAAACTATTACGATACCGAGCTATTTTCCCCGCTTATGGAAATTAAGCTAAGAGTAATACAAATCATAATTAAGCGATCGTCTTGGACTATCGCTTTTTTTATTGGCAAAATAAAAATCTTTCCTAAACTTTAGCTATGAAAAAAATACTGATCGGTTTTGTCTTTTTTGGATTGAGTACTTTGTTTATGCCTAATGCTAACCTAGTAACAGCTCAGCAAGTTCCCGTATTGGAGCTTTTCCATGGAGCTGAATGTCCACACTGTCACAAAGAAATGAAATGGCTTCCGACACTACAAAAGATGTATCCAAATTTACAGATAAAAAAATATGAAGTTTGGCATGTTCCTGAAAATCGTATTTTAATGCAGAAACGACTTGATGAAATTGGTAAAGAATCAGGAGCTGTTCCGACTAATATCATTGGAGATGAAGTGGTGGTTGGATTTAACCCTGAAGGAATTTTAGCCCTTATGAAAAAGAATTATGGAGAGCCTGTTGTTGGCATTATTGGTAATACAGAAGGTTCAGGAAGTTCAGTGATTGAGGGAAAAGATAACAAACTATGGATTGTTTTAGGGGCTGGATTGGTTATTGCTGTTGTTGGGGGATGGTTTGTTTTCGGAAAAAAAGAATAGACTTTGAGGCATAAACAACATTTTCAAAAAGATTAACATGAAAAAATTACTACCGGTACTCCTCTTTCTGCCAACTCTAACTTTTGCGGAAACTTTACAAGATTTTGGACTTCAAAATGAATGGTATGCAGGCGTAATGGAGTACTCGTGGCCGATTATGAGTTTTGTTTTGGGGCTTATTGATGGGTTCAATCCCTGTGCTATGTGGACGCTTTTTATTCTTCTTGGCTTTCTCATTCCGATGAAGGATAGCCGAAAAAGATGGCTTATTGGAAGTGTCTTTATTGCTTCATCGGCTCTTATTTATTTAGCAGCGCTTGTGGCTTACCTCTATGGTTTTAAAATCATCATGACGATTGCGCAATCAGCGATGGGATGGGTTTTTCCAGTGGTTGGTTTTTTGGCTATTGTGGCTGGTTTTTTCGCTTTTATCAATGCCAAAGATAAAGGGATTGAGTGTGATGTACAGGATGCTAACCAGAAGAAAGCTTTTCACCAAAAACTTGGAAAAATTTTGGCTTATGAAAATATCTGGGCTGTTTTGGTAGGCGTAGTCTTTCTCGCCTTTTCGGTTAATGCTCTTGAGCTTCTCTGTTCTATCGCGATTCCGACTATTTTTACAAGTACCATTATTTCGCTCAATATGCCAACGTGGGAAGAATGGTCGGCTCTTTTGATCTATGATTTTGCTTATATTTTAGATGACTTGATTGTCTTTACGATCGCGATAAAAACACTGTCGCTCAAAGTCTTTAGTCCTCGACTTGTTCAGGTATCTAATTTTATTGGTGGGATCGTCTTGGTGCTATTAGGGTTTCTACTTATTTTTGATTCATCAACGGTGGCGGGATGGTTTGCTTAGGTCAATAAGAGCACTGCTCCGCCAGCTAAACAAGTAGTCAATAAACTAATACCAATTCGTTTAGTGAGTTTTTTCGTTCCCAGAATGGAGACGTAGGCGATTTTGATAAGCGTGTTCATGAAGTTCGCTAACCCGATAGCAATTTGCGCTGTTTGAGCATCCATTGTTCCGTTCCGAAGTGATTCAAGTGAAGATAAAACGATGGCGTCAACATCCACAAAACCAGATAAAATGGCTGTCGCATAAATACCTGAACTTCCGAAATATTTATTACCGAGGGCTAATCCAAGTAAAACTAAAATAAAAGCTACTCCAAACTGTAGTGCGGGAATGATTTCAAAGGGACTTTCAAGGTTTACATCGGACTTCACTGTTGAAAAGTTATGTTTTTTATTCGTTACTTTGAAAAAATAAAGGGCGAATAAAGCCGAAACAATTGCCATCGTAATAGGAATCATAATGGTGCCGATACTAATTAAGCCATCGCCCCAGATTAAAATTTCTGTGACAACTCGTATTTGCATTGTTGCCACCGCGATCAGAATTCCAACGGTAAATATTCCTGTAAGTTTTGACTGTTTCGCCTGTGTAGACATAGATGTAGTAACAGCGGTACTAGAGACGATTGCCCCAAGAAACCCCGTTATCGGAATACCACCTTTGGCTCCAAGGAATTTGGTTAAAAAGTATCCTGTAAAACCAATAGCAGAGATCAAAATTACGAGAAACCAGATGTTAAATGGCACAATAACGCCCCATGGATCTATGGATTCTTTGGGTAAAAAGGGAAGTACGGCTCCAGAAATAATTAAGAGCTGAAGGGCTCCTGTCCATTCTTTTGGGTTTAGAGCTCCTACAAAATTATGAAGTTGTGTTTTAAACGCATTGAGAATAGCGATGAATATCGTGAGAATGATCGCTAAAACTTGCTGTTCTAAGCCCACTAAAACACCAACCCAAAAAATAACTAAAGCCGTGAGTTCACTGGTGAGCCCGATTTTCTTCATTTTAAAAGCTCCATTAGCATAAACAACCGCGATAAGCACTACGAGACCCGCAAAAAAGACAATGGGTAAGTATGGCATTTGGTCTGGAAAAAACGTTGAAAGTGCGCCCATGCAGGCCAACATGGTCATAGTTCGAACCCCCATAAAGCTTTTTTTCTTATTAGACTGGGCATTCATCTCTCGACGAATACCGAGAAAAGCTCCAAGTAAAGCGGCAACAACAAGTTCAATAATCGGATTTTCAGGTGTAAAGGTTTCAAGCATCTGCATATTATAGCACAGATTGAGTATGGTGTTAAGTTTATATTTTGAAATGAATAATCAATAATAGAATTGATCACTGAAAAACCTTTCCACATTCCCGTCAACACTTTTCTCTGAAATATGGGAAAGTGTTCTTTGAACTTTAAATGCAAAACTTTAAACTTCTCATATGAATATTTTTGAAACCCTTGGAACGTTTGGTATCATCCTGATCGGGATTCTCATCGTGATTCTGATTGGGATTATTTTTCTCGGATTCTTTATCCGAAAAATGATGATTTCAGGAGCGATTGGTGCGGTTGAAGGTGTTCTGGAAACCTTTAATAAGGATAAGGAAGAACGATTTAAAGAACAAGAAAGCCTACGGAGCGAGCTAAGAGAAAATGCACGAGCTATGCGTGAGGATTTTTATCGAGTAAACAAAACAGTTGATTCAAAGCTTTCAGAGTCATCAAAAGAACTAAATCAACGTTTGGATAAAAGTTCTGTAGTGATCGGAAATCTCCAAAAAGAACTGGGAAAGATGGGCGAGATTGGCTCAAAAATTGAAAATCTCGATAAAATTCTTCGAGCCCCCAAAGGACGGGGAAGTATGGGAGAGGAAAGTTTAGAGGAAATTTTACGATCAGTATTTCCTCCTAATCTATGGGAAAGACAGTATTCGATTGATAAGGCAGGCGTAGTCGATGCGGTTGTCAAAACAGATAATGGGATTATTCCGATTGATGCGAAGTTTCCTTTGGAGAATTTTGAACGACTTATTCATGCAGAAAATGAGGGAGAAAGAGCTATTGGACAAAAAGCCTTTGAACAGGATATGAAGAAACGAATCAACGAAACGGCAAAATATATCCGTCCAGAAAATAATACGTTGAACTTTGCCTTACTCTTTCTTCCTAATGAAAATATTTACTATGAAGCGGCGGTTCGATCAAATGTTATTCCCAATTATGCACGGGAAAAGAAAGTACTTTTAACAGGGCCAAATACCATGTTATATGTGCTTCAAATGCTATTTCAGGCCTATCAGAGTCAGGAATTTTCCAAGCAGGCACAGGTCGCGTTACAACAATTGTCTGGAGTTAAAAAGCAAGCGGAACGACTCGATGAAGCGGTGGCAGTTGTCGGGAAGCATTTAGGGAACGCTTCGGCTCGTTTAACGGATGTACAAACACAAAATCAAAAATTACAAAATCAGATTGAAAAGGTTTCGGCATTAGAAGTTGGTGGACCAAAAGAAGTAGATCAGAGGAGTTTGTTGTAATCAATGAAAAGTGTTCCGTTAGTAAATTTTTTTTATCTTTTATTTGTTATTTGTTCTTTACGGTTAATCATGCTATA
>CAYXXA010000010.1:0-34813 GCA_964468965.1 uncultured Candidatus Peribacteria bacterium | reverse complement strand
GGTCTGGACTTGGGATTCGAGATGAACTGACGGATCAGGATTTAGAAAAAATTGCAAAAAAAGCTCCTACACGGAAGCGAATAGAAAAGGTAAAGGTTTTAATTATTGATGAAATTTCAATGCTATCGGGGCAAACACTTGGGTGTATTGATCAAATTTTGCGATATATAAAGATTAGTTTTGAGCCGTTTGGAGGGATTCAGGTTATTTTTTCAGGGGACTTTTTTCAGCTACCGCCTGTTTCTCGAGAGCGAAAGCCTTCACATGAAAGATTTGCCTTTATGCATCCGTCATGGGTAGAGGCAAAGCTGGAAATTTGTTATCTCACTGAACAGTTTCGACAGGGGAGTGATGATGATTTATTATCTTTACTCAATGAAATTCGATCAGGAGAAATTTCAGATGCCAGTGGTGATTTATTGATGACAAATATGGAAGAAGCAGAAGATAAAGAAATTGAAGGCTTGCAACTCTACACGCACAATGCTGATGTGGACAGAATAAATGCCGAAAAACTCAAAGAACTAGAGGCAAAAGAAAAACATTTTAAAGCTCATATTGAGGGGAAATCTTTACTGATTGAGGCGTTAAAAAAATCGATTATTGTGCCAGAAGATTTATGTCTTAAAAAGGGCGCTCAGGTGATTTTTGTTAAAAATAACTACGAAGAGGGATATGTGAACGGAACGATGGGGACGGTTATAGATTATACTTTTGAAGGTTATCCGATAGTGCAAACCTTTGATGATCGTAAGTTGATCGCCAAGCCGACAGAATGGAGTATTGATGATGAAATGGGAAAACCGATAGCGCTGTTTAAACAGATTCCTCTCCGTCTTGCTTGGGCGATTACGGTGCACAAAAGTCAGGGAATGACACTTGATACGGTGACAGTGGATCTGTCGAAAACTTTTGAAGCAGGGCAAGGCTATGTAGCGTTATCTCGGGTAAAGAACTTTGACGGTCTACGGTTGATCGGATGTAATGGACAGGCTCTTCAAATGGATCCATTGGTAATGAAAGCCGACCGTCGGTTCCAAGAATTGGCACATGAGGTAGAACTGGTTATTGAACGAGCTGATGAAAAAACGTTATCAAAAATCTATAACGATTTCATTCTTAGATGTGGTGGCACTTTGGATAAGAAAGAAATTTTGAAGAATCAAATGGAATTATCAAAACCCAAAAAAGTGGAAAAGGTGGAAAAAATTTCGACCTATGAAAAAACGAAACGATTGATTATGGACTGGAAAACGCTGGATGAAATTGTAGAAGAGCGAACAATGACACGAGGAACAATTATCAAACACATTGAAAAGTTAATTCAGGAAAATCCAGATATAGATTTTTCACATGTTCGACCAGATGAAGAAATGATAAAAGCCGTGAAAGAAGCGGAAGAAAAGTGTAAACAAAAGGCTATTAAGGATGATTATGATAAACATGGGAAATTAAAAGTAGGACTGGTTCATCGAGCGTTAAAAGGGGCGTATGATTATGAAGATATTCGTTGGGCAGGATGTTTTGCGTAGCCTTTTTTTTTAGGTATGCTTTTAGCAATGAAAACGACGGTACAAATTGGGAATATAAAAATAGGGAGTGGACATCCAGTTGTTATCCAATCGATGACGAACACTGATACTTCAGATATTGTCTCAACGGTTCGACAAATTTTAACGTTGGCAAAGGCGGGGTCACAAATGGTTCGCATTACAGTTAATGATGATGATGCCGCGAAAGCCGTGCCGATCATTATAAGTAAGGTTCGTTTAAATTCTAGGATTCCTATCGTGGGAGATTTTCACTTTAATGGGAATATTTTACTCAAAAAGTTTCCAGAGTGTGCGAAGGCTCTTGATAAGTATCGGATAAATCCAGGTAATGCCGATGATACCAATTTTCAGGAAATGGTCGATATTGCTATTGAAAATAATAAAGCCGTTCGGATTGGTGTTAATGGCGGGTCATTGGATCAAAAAGTACTGAATCGACTTATGAATGAAAATGTGAAAAGTATGCGTAGTTCGGAAGATATTTTTGTCGAAGCGATGGTAGAGTCGGCGTTAAACTCAGCAAAATTAGCTGAAAAAATGGGATTGCCAAAGAATAAAATTGTACTTTCGGGAAAGGTTTCGGAGTTAGATCAAATGGTAAAAGTTTATGAAAAATTAAATGAACAATCCGACTATGTACTGCATCTTGGGCTCACCGAAGCTGGTGGGGGTGATGCGGGTATTATTTCTAGTAGTATAGCCCTTGGAATCCTTCTTCGGCAGGGAATCGGGGATACTATTCGCGTTTCATTAACACCAGAGCCGGGTGTTTCTCGATCAAAAGAAGTTGAAGTTGCGAAACAAATATTACAGAGTTTGGGGCTTAAAAACTTTAAACCAAAAGTGACTTCGTGTCCTGGTTGTGGACGAACAACGAGTACTTTTTTTCAAGAATTGGCTCAGAGTGTGAATAAAAAAATTGATCAAAAAATTGAAGTATGGAAAGAACAATATCCAGGAGTAGAAGATTTAAAAATTGCTGTTATGGGATGTGTTGTGAATGGACCAGGTGAATCTAAGTATTCTGACATTGCCATTTCACTCCCAGGTAAAATGGAACAGCCAATAGCCCCGGTCTATCTTGATGGAAAGTTATTTAAAAACCTCAAAGGTGATACTATTGAGGATGAGTTTTTCCAGATTTTGGATAAATATATAGCAGATCGATTTAGGAAATAAAAATACGTGTTTTAGCCTATAGTCTACTACTCCACCGCCATAACTTCAATTTCAACCTTTGCTTTTCTTGGTAAGGCAGAAACAGCAACACAACTTCGTGCGGGTTTATGATCACCAAAGAAATCGGCATAAATGTCGTTAACGGTTGAAAAGTCTTCCATATTACTCAAAAAAACCGTACATTTTACAATTTGTTCTTTTTTAACTCCTTGACTAGCTAGTAACGCCTCTATATTTTTGAAAATTTGATTTGTTTCCGCCTCAACGGAATCATTGATAAAGTCTCCTTCTGCTGTAAGGGCAATTTGCCCAGAAAAGAAAATAAATCCATTTACCGAAATACCTTGACTATAGGGGCCAATAGCGGCAGGTGCATTTGGTGTATTGATAACTTGCATGTTTTTTTAGAGGATTATATCTTTAAACTTAAATTCAAAATTACTTAGAGGTTTTCACATTCAATTTCGATTTCAGCATCGGCTGGGCTATCGGGATTACATCCTGCGATACAGGTCAAGATTTCATCATCTTCGGTTTGAATATGTTTTGGACCGACCGCTTCTTGGTTGATGTATTCCATACCTTTAGTTACTTTTCCGACACAGGTTCTACAGGCACCTACACCACAAGAGAAGGGGATTGGGGCTCCAGCATCTTGGGCTTGAGTTCCGATAGATTCATCACTATTTGCATCAAATTGTGTGGCTTGATTTCCACTATTGTCTTTAATTATTATTTTTACCATTATTATTCGGGGTTAAGTTTTAGATAAAGGTGAGTTACTCACATCTATAATTTATCTATTGTGAGGATAAACTCAATGTTTAATAGCCCTTTTTCCATTTTCGATATTTTTCAAGAATAAAATTAAGCCAGTATTTCCATGTAATGGGATAATCTTGGCAGTGTAGATATTCTTCTTCGCGCCCTCCGAATCCTCGTTTGAACCGAGAAAGTCCATACCATGGATGCGATTTTTCTGTATCTGCAACAACCCCCCAAAAATTAAACTCACGACAGCCTCGTTTTTTAGCTTCTTTTATTGCGGACCAAATAGTGGCATGTGCTACGGGAAGTTTGGAATACCGAGAAGAGCCCTGGTGATAATAGGCGGCATGATTATCAAAAAGAATAACGGAAGAACTAAAATAAGTATCATCTACCTTTGTAGAAAATATTTGGCAGTTATCGCCAAATACGTCAAGTTCAATCTCAGTATTTTCTCGTGGAAAAGGGGTAAAGCCTTGTCGTTTTACGGTTTCGGTATGCAGTTCCCAAAAAATATCTAAATCTTCATTTGTATTGCCTTGTTTGACGATGAGTCCTTTTTTCTCGATTTGTCTTACTTCATAACGCGTTGATTTTTTCATCTGTGCGAGTATTTGGTTTTCGTCTGGCGTAATATCGAGTATCCAAGTTTTTTCAGGATTAACAAGATGTACGGGGGCATCTCGAAACTTATTTTGTTTGAAAAATTGTTTTTTATCGGGATTCAAAAGAGGGGAAATTCTTATAAAATCACATTTTTCGTCTTTTCCTAGTTTTTTGTAAAAATCTAGAAACTTATTCAAAAAAGCAGTTAATTGTTCATTACTTATTGCTAACAACAAAGGTCCATGAGGACAATGTAAGAAGGTCTTAAGTTTTGTTTTTATCTTCTGGATAAGAGCGATGCCAATGAGCTTGTTTTTATCGAAAAGACCAACATAAAAAATAGTTTCACCAAGGGCTTTTCTGAAATCACCATACTGACTGTTTTGAAGGAATGTTTTTGTACCTCTAAAATGGTCATAAAATTCTTGTGCTTGGGCTTTGTTGATTTTTTGTATGGAAATGGTCATGTGATTAGTGTTTCGTTAAGACTTTCGGCGAGAGCTTTTCGTTCATCTTTTTTGCTGATCCATAAACGCCATCGTTGGTTTGTTTTTGATTGTATAGGGAAAAATAGTTTTAACTTTTCAGTATCTAATATATTAATAGGCCATTCTTGGGTAACAAAAAATTGACTGGGTGTTATATCGTGAACGGCGGTTAAGTTTGTTTTTAGTTTAGCCCCATTGAGTTTAGCTCCCCCGAAATTAATACCACTTAATTTTGATTTCCAAAAGTTTGCTTTTTGTAGTTCGGTTGATTTAAAACTAATGTCAAATATTTCACTTTGCCAGAAGTTTATTTGCCAACAAAAAGCATAATCAAATATGACGCTTTTCCTGGGGAATTTTATAAATCCAAGGTTTAGTGCTGGTATATACTGAGAGGTGAGATCTAATGCTTTAGGATCTTCCTGTTCTGTAAAATCTAGACAATGTTTTTTAATTATTTTTTCAACAGCGGTTAGAACCTCCAAAGAGATGGTCTGTGGATCTTGAGGTAATTCAAAGAATAATTTTTTTTTAAGTCTCCAGGTAACTAAATTTTTAGATTTTAAGAAATCGGCATATGAACCCATCCACTGGTTCTTTCCAAGAAGAAGATTGATTATTTTCTGCCTCTTGTCGGGAAACGCTATAGCTACGTCAAGTAAATCATGAACACCACTAATAACTTTGGAGGGGATTTGTGTTTTAAATAAACGTTGTCCATTTATATATTTTTGATGAAACAGTTGTGCCGTATTCTCTTTTGTTTTTTGTTCTTGATACTTTTTAGCAAGTACTTTTTTAGAGGTTTTTTTTATGGTTTTAAGAAAAGTGACATAAGCAGCTACTAGTATTAAGATGATAGAGAGAATATTATTGGTGTAGTTTTGATCAGATTCACTTTTTATTTCAATAAATATATTTGAAATAACTAAAATGAGGAAATAGGTTAAAATAGTGATAATTATGCCAAAAATAGTCTGAAGAGAGACTAACTTTCTTCTTTCACCTGTTTTTTTAACCTTACTCACAAGAACTTTCGTTTCTTTATTTTTGTTCATCTGTTTAATGTTCCTTTAACTGGATCTTTTTTTCAAGTTTTTTTAGATCTGGAATGGTGGTTCGAATATTTGTGGGAAGTGTTTGATAGTTTTCTGCAAAAAATTCGGCACTAGGACACAGTCCCTCTGGATATTCAAAGGCAGTAAGATCAATTCCACTTGGTGCGATAGGATTGCCATCCCATTCACGGAGATGTAATGTTTTTGAGGGAATGATCGTTTTTGATTTCTTTAGAATAACTCTGAAAGCATTTTTGGGGATCATTATTTCTTTTTTAGTTAAACCCTTTTGGGTTAGTATTGATTTCCAGTATTGAGCGATAGATTGACGATGGGATTCTATTTTGTGATATTTTTTAAATTGTTGTTTCAATATATGTTGTAGTGGTTGAGCTAGTTTTGTTCTGGGGAAGTCTTCGTGTCCCTTTTTTTCTTGATGAGTGATGATTGGTGGAAGGATATTTAATTTATGAGCTATGATTGGAAGAATCTTTCCACCAATGTTCCACCAAGGAAGACTTAGGGAGTAAATCAACGGGTGAAGTAAAAGTTTTAGTGTTTCGGATAATGACGGAGTATTGCTAGGGGTTAACTCTTTTTTGGGATTGGTTGGGAAGAAGGGTGATGTTTTATTCCAGACAAGAGCCCCACCTGAAATAGACGAAATGATTTTTTCTCGTCCAAATGAATAGAGTCGGGCATCACTTACGAAAGCATTTGAATCTTTTGTGGTGGGGGGAGGTAGAAAGTGTGCACAATCTTCTAATAAAAATATGTGTTTACGTTGACAGAGTGTCTTAAATTTATCGATATCAATTGTTTGTCCAAATATATGAATACATAATACTAAACCTATTTTACTGTCTTTAGCTTTTTTATTGAAATCATCAAAATCGATGAGTCCATTTTCATCAACATCTATCCATTCAATTTGGTAGCCCGCTTCAAGGAACGGCGTTGCAGTTACCGAGCAGGTAAAAGCGGGAAGTGCTATTTTTCTATCTTTCGAAAGTTTTAAAAAATCAATAAGTTGACCGATTCCAGTACGAGCAGCATTAAATAAGACATAGTTTGTCGTGCCAAAGTTCTTTTGAAAATTGAGATCTTTCACTGAAAATAGATGTGTAAATCCGATAAGAAAATCACTTATAGTTAGGTTTGGGGATATTTGGTTTGAGATAAGCTTTATCATTATGAGAAGTATAATTAATAAAACGTGTTTATTCAAAAAAAACGGACTCTTTTTCGTCTGATGTTTTTGTTCTTCTTGTGTTACGTTATTTTGGTGATCACTTTTATTGATCAAAACTTAAGTATTGTATAAAAAACTTGAACAATAAGTATAAAATATAGGTTCATGTTGATTTTTTTTAGTCAAAGATATCCTTTTTTAATAAGGGTTTTCACATCTTTTTATAAAAAAGATTTGACTTCAAAATAAATATCGAGTACTTTTTTTGTACTTAGTCTGTTTTGTTCATAAATGATACTCAAGAAAATATTCGGATCCGGGGCGAGGGTTAAACTACTGAGGCATTTCTTACTAAATCAAGGTGATGAGTTTTTCATTCGAGAGTTGACAAGGATCCTAGATGAACAAATTAATTCTCTTAGACGTGAATTAGAAAATCTTGAGAAAGTTGGGTTATTAAAGTCAAAGGAAAAAAATCGCAAAAAATATTACAGGACAAATCCTCATTTTGAACTTTTGTCTGAATTAACCTCTATTATTCGTAAGACGGATGAGAGTAATCAAGTATTTCTTAAAAAGATTTCGAAATTAGGAAACATTGATTTATTGATATTAACAGGGAAGTTTATAGGAAAAATGGAAGAAGATATAGATGTTTTTCTTGTTGGAGATGTAAAAGAATCAGCATTGGAAGAGTTTTTGAAAGAAAATTTTGAAAGTAAAGATATAAAATATGGATGTATGACGAAGGAGGATTTCCTTTATCGAATTACGCTTAAGGATAAATTTTTACATTCAATTATGTCTGATCGAGAAAATATTATCTTAAAAAATAAAATGAAAAAAGATACGGAAGCTTTGTTGGGGTAGTGCTATTTTATACAAAAAAAGTTTGCGCCTTATTTTTTTACTTCTATACTCTCGCTGATTTATTCTATTTAACATGTCTCAAGTTTTACAAGATTTCGGAAATTCATTCTGTAAAGATGTGGTTCCAGACCTGAAGCCAGGTTATTTCATTAAGGTTCACCAAAAAGTTAAAGAGGGGAATAAGGAACGAATTCAGATTTTTCAGGGGACGGTTATCAAAACGAATGCTGGTCATGGAGTAAATGACACGTTTACGGTTCGAAAAGTTTCTGATGGAATTGGGGTTGAAAAAATATTTCCAATTCATGCACCTAGTATCGTAAAAATTGAAGTTCTTCGTGCTCATAAGGTGCGACGGTCAAATCTAGGGTATCTTCGGAATCTTTCAGGAAAAGCCCTCCGTTTAAAAGAGGTTCCGTTAAAGCTTCGAGAAAAAGTTTTTCCAAAGGCAAAATCGGAAACATCAAAAGAGGAAGATTCGACAGAGGCAACAAATGCTAAATAGTTATAGAAAATTCAGTATCTATATATAAACCGCCGAAAGGCGGTTTTTTTATATTGAAAAATCCTAAATTTGCCCTATAAACCTGTTATATGAAAAAAAATTTTGAACTACAATCAACTTCAGGAAAGGCTCGTTCGGCATTATTAAAAACAAGAAGAGGTAATATCGAAACGCCTGTTTTTATGCCAGTAGCGACACGAGGAGCGATAAAAGGAGCTGTGAGTTTTGAAGAGTTAGAGGCATTGGGAACACAGGTTTGTCTTGGAAATACCTATCATCTCTTGCTCAAGCCAGGGGATGATTTAGTTGCGAAATTTGGAGGATTGCATGCGTTTATGAAATGGGATAAACCAATATTAACCGATAGTGGGGGGTATCAGGTTTTTTCCATTGAAAAAAAGAAAATTACCAATGAGGGTGTTTTTTTTAATTCTCATATAGATGGAAAGCGGTTTTACATTGATGCGGAGAAATCGATTGATATTCAGCATAATCTGGAGGCAGACATCATTATGGCTTTTGATGAGTGTCCGCCCTCTCAATTAACCATTAACAAGGAACAATTAGCTATAAAGAAATCAATTGGAGATAAAGCTTTTGCTAAAAAACAGGAACGCAAACTTTATTTTAAAATTAAAAAAGCAGTAGAACGGACGACGATATGGGCAGAGCGATCGTTGTCCGCTCACTGGCGTAAATATCCACAAGTCCTTTCACCAATGGAACGTCCACAGATTTTTGGAATTATTCAAGGGGGCTGTTTTCCGGATTTGAGAAAACAATCTTTGAAAGCTATAACGGCGATGCCTTTTGATGGCTTTGCGATGGGAGGATTGGCGGTAGGCGAGCCACCTCAAAAAATGTACGAAGTACTAGATGAAATTGTTCCTAGTATGCCAGAGGATAAGCCTCGGTATCTCATGGGGGTTGGAACACCGGTAGATTTAGTCAATGCGGTGGTGCGAGGGATTGATATGTTTGATTGTGTCCTACCAGCTCGAAATGCTCGTCACGGACTAGTCTATAATTGGGCTGGTAAATTACGAATTACAAATTACGAACTACGTATGTCAAAAGAAGTTATTGATAAAAATTGTGGATGTATGGTCTGCCAAAAGGGATTCACAAGAGGATATCTAAACCATTTGATGAAAGTAGGGGAGGATCTTGGAAAGCGGTATCTCACCATTCACAATCTTTATTTTTATCATGATCTAATGCGAACGATGAGAGAGAAGATTGAGACGGGAAAGTTTGAGAAGTGGAAAGATGAAGTTTTGAGTCGATGGAATTAGGTAAAGGGGATTCCCTCTTATTTTAAGAGGGAATTTCATCTCAACCAATAAACCCACCGATCTGATGTCCCCAAAGTTCTGCATATTTCCCCTTATTTTTTATAAGTTCATCGTGAGAACCTTCTTCGACAATTTTACCATTATCAAGCACGATGATTCTATTCATTTCACGTAGAGTAGAGAGTCTGTGTGCAATTACGATGGTGGTTCGATTTGTCATGAGTTTGTGAAGTGCTTTTTGGATAAGTATTTCGGCTTTTGAATCTAAGGCGGAAGTGGCTTCATCTAGTATTAAAATAGGGGAATTCTTGAGCATAGCTCGTGCGATAGCGATTCGTTGTTTTTCCCCACCTGATAACTTTACACCACGTTCACCAACGAGTGTTTTCCATTTCTCGGGAGATTTTTGGATGAAATCCATAGCATGCGCATTTTTAGCGGCTTGATAAATTTCTTCCTCAGTAGCGTTTATATCACCGTATTTTATATTTTCAAATAGTGATCGATGGAATAAAACTGGCTCTTGTGGAACATAGGCGATATTTGTTCGTAGATCATTTTGTGTGATTTTTGAAATATCCTGACCATCGATACACAGCTGACCGTCACTTAGATCAGAAAAGCGAAGAAGTAAGTTTACAAAAGTTGATTTGCCTGCCCCAGATTCACCAACGAGTCCAATTCTTTCTCCAGATCTTATGGTGAGGTTGAAGTTTTTGAAGATATCGATACCTTCGTTGTATTGGAAACCAACATTTCTAAATTCGATTTTTCCTTTTGCAATTTTACATTTTTCTGGATTTTTGGGGTCAGCAATTCCAATAGGTGCTTCGAGTAATTTTATCATTTCAGCGGAATCTGCGATATTTTTTAAAAAAGTTTGGATGTGTCCTCCAAGTCCCCATAGGTTCATATATATTTGACCCAAGAACGCCTGAATCATTACGATTGTTCCAATGGAAATTTCGCCGAAAGTCCACATTCTAAGCATTAAATAGAGCGTCGAACTACCAAGAGCCATAATCATAAAACTTTGAAAAACATTTATATTAGCCCAAGTGATCCAAGCTTTTTTTCTTGAAATAAAATTTTCAAAATTAAGTGATTTAAATTTTGAAATTTCATAATTATCGCGAGCAAACATTTTTACTGGTAAAATATTTGAGAATATATCGGCTGATTTTCCAGAAATTTTTGAGTCTAGTTTGGCACATTTTAGATCTGTGGGTAACCGGTACTTTAATATAAAAAATATCAGAATTCCAAAAAATATAATAATCCAAACAAAGAGGATTAGTGCAATTTTTGGGGAAAAGTAAAAAATAATGCCAACAGCTGCGATAAATCGTAAAAAAGTTGGTAAAAAATTGAAGCAAAATAGTTCAACTATTGAGTTTAGTGCTCGGTTAAATCGTCCAAATTTTGAGACAAGGCTTCCCACAAAATTATTGGCAAAAAATTCAGAAGAGTGTTCCAATATTTTTGAAAAACAAAAGTTATTTAAATTTTTTACACCTCTACAATCTAAAATGGCAAGGGAATAATCCGCAAGTCTAGCAAATACCCAAAAAGCAATAATATCTATAATAAGAATTATAAACCAAAAATCTGTGATTTCTGTCCAAATCTCAGTACGATTATCTCCTGAGAATTCAGTAATAGTATCGAGTAACTTTTTAAAAAATATAGGACTAATAAAGAAACCGAGTAAAACTGTTATGGATTGAAAGAAGTTTGTAAGGAAAAACAGCCATTTTGAATCACTGTAAAACTGCCACATGTATTTTAGTGTTTTTCCAATTTCGATGTTTCGTGGGTCTTTTTTCATAGTTTTATAAGTCTATTAATAAGTTGGATTGTGTCGATTGGATGTCTTATTTTTTTACAAAGAAAATAGCCCGACCAATATAATTTGGCGGGTTTGGATTTTAACGAAGGAAAAAATTAACTCACCATAATCTATCTTTTGCATTGGCAAAGACGAGGAACGAAAAGGTGAATATTTGCTTCATCAATTACTAAAACGAAAAAACTTGGGGTTTGTTACGAAAAAGGTAAGATAATCAAGATGAAACGAATAGTTTTACTTGGTGCAACAGGAAGTATCGGAAAGTCGACTTTTGAATTGGTTCGAAAGAATCCCGATAAATTTCAAATAGTTGGGGCGAGTGCGCATAGTCATTTTTCTGAACTAAAACAACTGGCGGGATCGTTTGGAATTAAAAATCTACTGAATACACGAAATAATGGTGATTTTATTGAGTTTCTTAAAAAATGTGAACCAGATATCGTTTTAAATGGCGTAACGGGATTTGCAGGGTTGAAGTTTTCCATCGAAACGTTAAAGCAAAAAGTGCCGTTGGCGTTAGCGAATAAAGAAAGTTTAGTGACGGGTGGAAAAATTTTAATGTCCTTGTCGCATGCAATGAAAACACCGATTATTCCTGTGGATTCTGAACATGCTGCTATTTTTGAATGTCTTATTGAAAATAACGACTCTTGTGAGGAGGAAGAAAGAGGGAGAGGGGGTAGTGTGGGGGATCTGCGGTATAAACCTTTTCATAAGATTTTACTGACCTGTTCTGGGGGACCATTTTTGGGAAAGACACGAAAAGCCCTAGAAAACGTTACTTTAGCGGAGGCACTTAAGCACCCAAATTGGGAGATGGGGGCGGGGATTACGATTGATTCGGCAACTTTGGCAAATAAGTGTTTGGAATTTTTTGAAGCGATGCACTTGTTCAAAGCGACAAAAGATCAGATTGAAATCGTGATTCACCGAGAATCAATTGTTCATTCGATGGTGGAATTTGAAGACAGTTCAATCCTCGCTCAACTCGCACCTCCCAATATGGAATTACCGATTGGAATGGCATTGAATTACCCAGATAAAACAGATTATAAGCTTCCACGACAGCGTTTTAAGAATTTAAATTTATCCTTTGCGGAACCAGACCGTAAAGTCTTTAAAACCCTTCAAATCCTAGATGTTTGTGCGGATAATATGGAAAATTTTCCAATTGTTTTTAACGCTGCCAAAGAAGTTTTAGTCGGGTCGTTTTTGAAAGAATTGATCCGGTTTGTGGATATATTTGATGTACTGGAGCAGGTTATCGAGGAAACGAGATTGGAGTCGGTAGATAGTGTTGGGAAAATATTGGAAATTGACGCGAGAGCGAGGGATAGGGCACGGTTAAAGATAGAAAAGATAATAAGATAACGTATACTAAAATGAAGACTTTTAATGGATTTACGCCAAAGGCTATCGAGTTTTTTGAAACTTTGGAGAAAAATAATAACAAGGTTTGGTTTGAAAAGAATCGAGATCAGTTTGAGGCTTTGATTTTGTCACCGTTAAAACTATTAACAAACGACCTTGCTCCCATTATGCATGCGATTGATCCTGAAATTGATACGACACCCGTGATCAATAAAGTCTTAGGAACAATCTACCGTGATACACGTTATTCAAGGAATAAACAACCACTGAAAACCTATATGCATCTGAAATTTAAACGAAGGCGAAAGGACTGGAAACAGTGTCCGGCTTTTTATTTTGATTTTTCACCGAGAGGGTATTGTTATGGACTAGGTTTTTTTAAAGCACTACCACAGACAATGTCTGATCTGCGTGATTTTATAGATGCAAACCCAATGCTTACAAAACAGGTTGTGGAAAAAATGAGATGTCAAAAAACATTTGAATTACAGGGTGACACCTATAAACGTATTATTGATAGGGGAAAAAGTGAGGCGATTATGGATTGGTACCAGCGAAAAAATATATTTTTGGTAGCCAATAAGTCATTACCTGGTAATCTTTATTCAAAAGAGCTTGTCTATGAGCTAGCAGAAGGTTTTCAACAGCTTGAAGATGTTTATCATTTCTTGTGGAAAAGTAAAAAATGAAAAATATAGCAGTGATTTTGGCGGGAGGAAACTCGACTCGTTGTGGGTTCGATAAACTTTTTACGACTAATTTTGGTAATCCTGTACTCGAAAGAACCATTTCAGTATTTGAAAAATCAGATGTCATTGACGATATTTTAGTAGTGCTTTCGGCAAAAAATTTCACGTTGGGAGCGGATTTGCAGTTAAAGTTTCCTAAAGTATCCAAGATTTTACTTGGTGGAAATAGTCGATATGAATCGGTAAAAAATGCTATCGAGTACTTGAAGGTGAAAGAGTCAGATAATGTGCGAGTCCTTATTCACAATGGAGCTAATCCCAATCTTTTGATTGAAGACTTAGAGAAAGGGATATTACGAGCGAAGGAAAAAAAGAATGTAGTATTTGGATATTTTACGCCTAATTCGATGAAAAAAGTGGTTGATGGAAAGGTGATTCGTCTGCTTAATCGTGATGAAATATTTGAAACACAAACACCACAAATATCGGATTTAACAACGTTTGAGAGATCAATTGAGTCGGTAGCAACGACTAGCTTGGCTATTGAGCGGGTAAGGACTATTAAACCTCGTGATGAAGCTGAGCTTTTAAGTCTAATAGGGGAGGAGATTTATGTTCATGAGTGTGATCCGAGTAATAGAAAGGTAACGTATGCGAGTGACTTTGGTTTAAACAATGGAGAACAAGTAATAGAGCTTAAGTATAAGAAAAAAGGGCTATTGGCTCTTGGTGGTGCTAAAATTAGTAAGGATTTTCGTATCGGTGTTGGGGAGGATTCTCATCGATTTATGGAGGAATTCAACCCTGAAAAACCTTTGGTGATTGGCGGTATTACGTTTTCTGAGTCTGGGAAAACCTTTGATTCAAACTCCGATGGCGATGTGGTTCTGCATTCACTTTGTAATGCTCTTTTGAGTTCTATTGGAGAAAAAACTTTTGATGAGTTTGCAACCCCAATGTGTAAATCAGGGATTACTGATTCGCAAAAATATTTAGAGAAAACTATGGAAATTGTACGTAATAAGTATCCAAAATTTAAAATAATTAACGTGGTATTTTCACTTGAGGGGAAGTATCCAAAATTGGCACCTCGTCATGAAGACATGGTTGAAAGTCTGAAAAATATACTCAGTATTTCAGATGAAAGAATTGGGATTACCTATACAAGTGGAGAGGGTCTGACTAGTTTTGGAAGGGGTGTTGGTCTTTATTGCTTGTGCAATATTTTTATTCAATCGAGGTAACTCTGAATAATTTATTTGATCAGTTGTATTGAGCTTTTCAATTGGTGAAAGATCATTGTAAAACGAGGTAAAATAAAAGAACAGAAAAAATAGTATGGAAAAAATAACTATAAAATCTCCAGCGAAAGTAAACCTAACATTAGATGTTTTCTCAAAAAAAGAGGAAGCAGATTTTCATGAAATAAAAACAATTTTTCATAAAGTTGATTTTGGCGATGTAATTGACATTTCCAAAAGCGATAAATTTAAGATTATGGGGAACTTTAATTTTCCAGAGGAAGGTAACTTAATTTTTAAAGCTTGGAAACTGATAGAAAAATTTATTGACCCAAGGGATTTTCATCCTGTGAGAGTTAAAGTCGAAAAAAATATTCCAGAAGGAGGTGGGCTTGGAGGAGGAAGTTCGAATTTTGCAAACTTTGTAAAAGGGTACTTTTCCTTATTCAATCTTGGAGAAATTCCTAAGGGGTTAGTTTTCGCTTCGTCGGAGTATGGCAAAGATATTCCTTTTTTCTTTTTCCCAGATGCTTGCGCGATGGGATCGCATTTTGGAGAGGTTGTTACCAAAGTGCCTTTTGTTCATGATTTGTTTTTGGGGAAAAAGATATATTTATACATTCCCCAATTTCAAAATAATACTAAGGATATGTACAAAACACTTTCAACCTTTGACACCCAATTCACAGATACCTTTTTGAGGTCTCCAAAATTGGATAATTGTGGAAATAGTTTTAATGAATTTCTGAGTGATTCAAAATATCAAAATTTATTTCCCCCAAAATTCGATATTCAACATCCAAAAATCGAGATATCAGGATCTGGGAGTTGTTTTTTTAGTTTTGAAGCATTGGGGATCGTTGGGTGTCGAGCGATTGAGACATTTCTTTTATAAAATAAAACTCAAAAATGCATTCTGCGAGATTGTTTCAATTGTTATTCGTCAAGCCATTTTCAAGTGCTTTAAAGCCCTTAGCTTTTGACGCGGTTTTCCATTTGGCCACTTTTCTGTAAAAAGAGTCATGTAGAATTTGTCTTTCTCCTCAATAGGAACCCTCAATGTCGTGACGTAACCATCAGGTGAAATATATTTTTTTTCAATGACATTCACTTTGGAGTTATCAGTACCAGAATCAGTGTATAATTTGGGTTTGCCTACTTCCATATAGCCTTGTTTCGTAAGTGCCTTATCAATATCTTCAAAAGTAAAAAGAGGTTTATTATTATTGCTTTTTAACATAACATCCGTTGTACATCCGTCTTCTTCAGGAGAAATAGCAAAACTTACATTATCAATAGTAACTTCATAAATACCTTCAAAATTAGCTGCTGGTTTCAAATCGGAATCATTTTTAAGCCTTTCTTCTAGGGCTTGAGCATTATCTTCTTCAGGCACGCAGTACTTCTCGTGTAATTCCAATAATGTCTTCACGTACTGCTGAGACTGGTCTGCCTGCATAGATACTGCGCTGCATTGCTCATCCTGCTTGCAGCCAGCAGGAAGTATAAGGGCTGCAGATAGGAGTAATCCTGATGGTAAACTTAGTGCTTTTTTATTCATGATTTTTTGGGTAACTTATTGATTACTTAAAATTTAGTACACATATAATAATATAAACAAGTAAAATGTCAAGCTCAAGTCCGTTTTTTTGTAATGATTGAAACAAATTTGTGATCAAAAGATTTGCGTTTGTTTCATATTCTTTTTACCATATTAGCGAATTATTAAGATAAACATGAAAAAAATATTATCGGCTTTCGTACTAACGTTCTTATTTTCAGGGACGACACTCGCTTTTTCTGATATTCAGATTACGAGTCCTATTTATATGTCGACGACTTATCTTTCTTCTAAAAATATTATTGGAGGTTACGGAGATGGAACCTATAAACCAGATAATATCATCAATCGAGCCGAAGCATTGAAGTTGATTTTAGTAGCAGCTGATAAAAAGATTGAGAAGGTTGCAACTTCAAAATTTAAGGATGTACCGGCAGATGCATGGTTTGCTAAGTATGTGAATTATGCGGCGGAAAAAGGTATTGTTTCTGGGGACGGTGCAACGGGGAATTTTGTACCAGGTCGAACGGTTAATCGAGCTGAATTTCTGAAAATGCTAACGAAGGCTTTTGATATCGATACCTCAAAGTATGTACTCAATGTAAAATCAAATGATGTGCCAGAAGATGCTTGGTTTGCACCTTATGTCAATTTTGCGGTTAAATTTCAAGTTATGGATCGGACACCTGAGGGGAATGCGCTTCCAGATAAGGGGATCACACGAGGAGAAGCGGCTGAAATGATTTTTCGAATTCTGAAAAAAGGGCAAGGGGTTGATCCACAGAAGTTGTTGGAATTGACAGAAGCACATTTGGTGAAAACATTGGAATACATTGAAAAGGATAATTTACTCGCAGCAGGTTTTGTGGTAACCATGGCAGAACAGTTTGCCAATGTTGTTGCTGAGCAACCAGCTGTTGCTAAAAATCCTGTTGTTTTAGGAGCTGTTCAGACGGCACAGGCTTTAAAACACCTAGTAGGGGCATATTCCGCAGGAAAAAATGGGAAGGCTGATGATGTGATTTTAGCCTCAAAATCTGCATGGAAAGCCGCTGATGAGGCTTTTAAATTGAATCCCAAGAATGAAGTCATGACCGATAAAATTAAAACATTGGCAACGGGGTTAGCTGATCAAGCGAGAGCGGTAAAAGCTAAAGCTGAAAAATAGACTCGTTTTTCTTTTACCAAAAAGACCACCTTTGGGGTGGTCTTTTTTAGTTTTAATTCTTAATCAGAATGTACTATTTAAGGTTGTAGGTAAACTTAACAGCTCCAAGTTGAGCGAGTTGACGCCCACCTGAGTATTTAGAACTCATTTTAAATCGGAGGGTTACTCGTTCTCCTGGTGTGTAGGTTCCACTGGTAAGATCTACAGACGTACTATCGGTCCATGTTGTACTCGCACTTGCGGCAACGGTAGCACCTGCAACTGTTGTTCCAGTCGTGTCTTTGACCTCAACAAGCTCAACACTGTTTTCAGTAGTAGCAGCAGCTGTTGTTTTATATTCAAAGGCCATAGAGTTTGTATCAAAACTTTGGAATCCCTCAGGAACAGTCCACTGGAAGATTAGATCATAATCTTGTAAAGCTGTTTTTCGAGTAGACCAATCATAGTAATTTTTATTATTCGTATTATCATGATCGGACTGTAGCCGTCCTCGGTTATTACTTCCGTCGGCCTGAATTGTAAAGTCTGGGAACTCAGGAGCAATAACCTCTGTAAATGATCGTTCTGCTATATCATCAAGTACAATTGTACCATCAACAATTTTTGCAGAAGTTACGGAATTATCAGCTAAATCAGCAGTAGCAATCGTACCATCAAGGATTTCGTCTGTTGTAACGGCTCCAGTAGCGATTTCAGAAGCAGTAACCGCATCGGCCGCGATTTCATCAGAATCAACGGAATCTGTACCAAGATCGGCAGCGGTAATAGAACCGTCAGCAATAACCCCACCTGTTCCACCGGTAATAGCACCAGCGGCAATATCAGCAGTAGCGATTGTACCATCTGTTATTTTCGCAGAAGTGATAGATCCATCAACGACTTCAAGTGCACCAGCACCATTGTCATCAATAGTTGTTCCATCTCCAATATTAGTAATATCAACTTCTAGCGCACCTGTACCAGCATTTTGTGTCAAACCAGCACCAGCAACGTCCGCATTGATTTTAGTAGCCGTAACGGAATCAGCTCCAAGATCAGCAGCAGCGATCGTACCATCAAGAATTTCATCTGTGGTAACGGCACCAGTAGCAATTTCAGAAGCGGTAACCGCATCGGTTGCGATTTCTGCAGAGTCTACAGAATTGGCAGCAAGACTGGTTACCCCTGTGTTGGTAATAGAGATGTCTCCTGTAATATCTACAGCTGTATGGTTTCCACTAGCATCACCAATAATCATTTGTGCATCAGTAAGCGTAGGGGAAACAAGTGAACTCTTATCAATCCACGTAACATTTCCTGTTCCATCGGTACTAAGGAGTTTATCGTTTCCACCACTAGCAATATCACTAGTAGTAATGGTTCCATCTAGAATCTCATCACTGGTAATAGCACCAGTAGCGACATCAGCCGCTGTAATAGTATTGTCGGCAATCGTTCCACCAGTTCCACCAGAAACAGAACCAGCAGCTAGATCTGCAGCAGCTATCGTTCCATCAAGGATTTCATCGGTAGTAACGGCACCAGTAGCGATTTCAGAAGCGGTAACCGCATCGGCCGCAATTTCATCAGAATTAACGGAGTTGGTTCCAAGATCAGCAGCCGTAATAGAACCGTCAACGATATTTCCAGAATTAACAGAATTGGAAGCCAGATCAGCATTGGTAATGGTTCCATCAAGGATTTCATCTGTGGTAACAGCACCAGTAGCGATTTCAGAAGCGGTAACTGCATCGGCAGCGATTTCATCCGAATCAACAGAATCCGTACCAAGATCAGCGGCGGTAATAGAACCGTCAGCAATAACCCCACCTGTTCCACCAGTAATAGCACCAGCGGCAATATCAGCAGTAGCGATTGTGCCATCAAGAATTTCATCTGTTGTAACCGCTCCAGTAGCAATTTCATCAGAATTAACGGAGTTGGTTCCAAGATCAGCAGCCGTAATAGATCCATCAATAATTTGTGCGGAACCTATAGAATTATCGGCTGGGGCACTTGAAGAAACCCAAGTCGTTCCATCACAGTAGTAAAGATCTTTTGTTGTTGTATCGTAGTACAAACCTCCTGAATAAGCTCCGTTACAAGTAGGAGCATTACCGGTTGCTTGGTTTTCTACGACAAAGTTAGAAAGTTCTTTTCCTGAAAATTCGACATTTTGGTTAAAGATAAACTTTGTATTAAGGACGTCATATCGTAGTGTTGATGTAAGTCCTGATCCAAACGCCAAGTCAATGAAGTCTGGGGAAGTATCATCGATATCGAGATGATACGCGTCAGCATTTACCCCATCATCTTCGGTCGTGAAGATCAGTCGCGCTTGAGCGGTTGAGGTAAGGCTGACCATACTCAAAGCGACAACTGTTCCGAAGGCAGCAATCTCTTTGGTATTGGCCGTGAGCCATTTTAGAGAATATGATTTCATTTTTATAGTGATTAAGAATTAAGGAAATCCGATCATTATATCAAATTTTACTAAATAATTCAAGCATAAAATATCTAGTTTTAGGTAACGTTTTCTAGTAGGTAATGAGTTTAAATATGATTAGATTGGGACTTTTAAATGATACAAATCAAATTGTATTTCAGTTGTCATTTTTAATAAGTTCACTTAAAATGAAGGTGTTTTAATATAAATATTATGGAATTGGAAACCATTATCGGCTTAGAGGTACATGTACAGCTTAATACGAAGACAAAACTTTTTTGTAATTGTGATAATGATGCCTTTGGGGTAAAACCGAATACACGAGTTTGTCCTATTTGTATGGCTTTTCCTGGTATGTTGCCAGTTCTCAATCAGGTAGCTCTAGACAAATCAGTTCGAGCGGCTTTAGCCTTAGGGTGTGAAATAAAACTTTTTTCGAAATTTGACCGAAAAAACTACTTTTACCCAGATCTACCCAGTGGATATCAAATTTCTCAATTTGATCAGCCGGTATCTGAAAATGGAATGGTTGATATTGAAGTCGACGGTGAAGTTCGAAAGATTGGGATTACTCGAGCTCATGTTGAAAACGATGCGGGGAAACTTATGCATACGGCTTCAGGAACACTCTGTGATTACAATCGAGCAGGAACACCGTTAATTGAAGTGGTAACCGAACCAGATCTTCGATCGCCCTACGAAGCTCAGATTTTAGCGAAAGAAATTCAAAAAATAGTACGGTTTGTAGACGCTTCTAAGGCGGATATGGAAAAAGGAATGATGCGATTTGATGCTTCAATTTCACTACGACCGAAGGGGGAAAAGAAACTTTATCCTCGGACAGAAATTAAAAATCTAAATTCCTTTAATTCACTCTTGAAAGCACTGAGTTATGAACAACGAAAACAAACAAAGCTTTGGGCGAAGAATCAAGCCCCTGATGGTGATACAACCGTTGGTTGGAAGGACGATGAGGGGAAGACTTATTTGATGCGGAGTAAGGAGTCCGCCATGGATTATCGGTATTTTCCAGAGCCAGACTTACCACCAATTACATTTTCTATAGAAGAAATAGAGGAAATCAAAAAAACAATTCCCGAATTACCTTTTGCGAAATATCAACGGTATCAATCTGAATATGGACTTTCGGCACAAGATGCCCTAAAACTTTCAGAAGAACCGGTTTTAGCACATTTTTATGAATCCTCGATTGAGGAAATTGAGCAAGGGAAGCCGGTCGCAAACCTAATTTTGGGAACGGTTTTGGCGAATACCGACTGGGAAAAATCGAAAATTAAACCAACACATATTATTGAAACACTATCTTTGCAAAAGGAAGGATTGATTTCGGCTTCTGCCGCAAAGGAAATTTTGGTTGAACTTATGGAGCACGGAGGAACAGCAAAGGCTGTTATGGAAGATAAAGGACTAGAACAAAAATCAGATATGGGGGAAATTGAAATGTGGGTTAATGAGGTTGTGGCGGATAATGTTGCTGTAGTAGAAGAAATTCGATCTGGGGCAAAACCAAAGATGATTCAATTCCTTATGGGACAGATCATGAAAAAATCGAAAGGGTCGGCTAATCCACAACTTGTAATTAAAAAGTTGAAGGAAAAGATTGGGTAGATTTCTTTCTAAATATTTGCTAGAATGAAGAAAATACATTAAAAAGTAGGTAACTAAAAAAATAAACATATGGATTATCTGATCGCGAATGCTGCTGAATTTTTGAAACTTGCTGGGGCTTTGGCTCTTGTTGGATTATTTATATTTCTTATTTTTCTTACACGAACGGTTATTATTGCCACTCGAGTTTTGAAGAAGGCGGATGATCTCACCGATCTCATTATAACCTATATTTCCAAACCAGTGGCCTTGATGATGAAAGCGGAAAAAACGGTTTCGGGGCTGATAAAGCGATTTAAGTAGGTTCTTGTGCGAAATTACCAAAAAGCTCTCGATTGGCTCAATGAACTTTCTAGCGAAGGGAAGTTTTTTCGTGTTAATAAAAAACCATCACTGGATACGATAAACTTCATACTGAATGCATTGGGTAGACCTGATAAATCCTTTCAATGGCGAGTGGTTGTTGGTGGGACAGCGGGGAAGGGGACGGTTTGTCGGTTAACCGAGGATGTATTGTTGGAACAGGGGAAAACCGTAGCAACGTTGATGAGTCCGCATTTGCAAGTGGTAACCGAACGAGTGAGAATCAATGGCAAACTCATTTCCGCTAATGATTTTGGAGCATCTATTTTGGAGATAAAAGCCGTTTCAACGGTTAAAAATAAGCCAACCTATTATGAGGCAATTGTTTTATCAGGCATATTGGCTGCTAAAAAATTGGGATGTGAAATCTTAATCACAGAGGTTGGTATTGGTGGGGAATGGGATGCGGTTAATGCGGTACAAGGAAAACGAATTTCCGCTTTGACCTTTATTGGGGATGACCATCTAAAAACACTTGGGGGCTCACTGGAGGCAATCGCCAAAACAAAGGCTGGAATTTTTACGAAAGATACGGTTTATGCGATATCAGCTGAGAAAGTGTTTACGGGTATTTTATCGGTAAAATCACCCATTGAAATTAAATGGGTAAAGGGTCTTCCTCAAAAAATGACGAAAAAAATAGCTCGAAAGATTTGTGAAAAAATACTGGGAAATAGAAATTTTACGATGCGGAAAATACGAATACCAGCCCGATGGGAAAAAATTGAAAATATTATACTAGATGGTGCTCATGCAAGACCACGATTTGAATTCATAAAGCCTAAGTTAAAAAAAATAACAGGTTCAAAAGTAGCGATTATAGCGATGACTAAAAACCATAATCCCGAAGATCTAACCTCTATTTTTGATGAATTTGATGAAATTTTTTGGGTTACTGTTTTATCTCAAGATCGAGATTTTTGGTTATCCAATGAACTTAAACATAGATTAGGAAAAGGTAATGCTCGTTTTGATGATCCGTTAAAAGCCCTAACGGAAGTGCAAAGGAAGTTTCCACTTTCAAAAATATTTGTGCTTGGAAGTTTTTATCTTTGTGGAAAAATTCGTAATAAATACTATCCAGCTTCAGAGATACTAATGCAACGGACGGAATTTCCATAAAAATATGAAAATCCTAATCTAATCTTAATCTTTATTTCAAGAAACAGTGTCTCAATCGTACTTTAGTCACTTTATAAGGGGAATTTAAAATGCTTTACTTTTATATGTAAATTTGAGAATAATAGAATTAATATAGTGTGGTTTTAATTATGAAAGTTTTAATCATTGAGGATAATCAACGTATACTGGAATTATTGGAGGTTTATCTACTTCGGCATAATTTTTGTGTTGAAACCGCACTTGATGGAGAAATAGGTTTTAAAAAAGCTAAATCAGCGCAATATGATCTTATTTTATTAGACCTGATGCTACCTAGACGAACAGGATTTGAAATTATCACGGGGCTAAGAACGTTGGGAGTAAAAACACCAATACTCGTTATTTCTGCACGTGATATGGTGAGTGATCGAATTAAGGCGTTAGACTTAGGAGCAGATGACTATCTCGTGAAGGATTTTAATTTAAAGGAACTGATTGCTCGTGCTAAAACACTCATTCGTCGTAGTGCGGGAGAAGGGCACAATGTATTTCGGTGTAAAAATCTTTCGCTTGATATTACGAATTCTGTTGCACGACGAAATAGTAAATTTATAAACCTAACGCGAACAGAGTTTCGTGTATTGGAAATCTTAATTAGAAATAAGAATAAAGTCGTTTCTTTTCAGAATTTAATGAAAACCGTTTGGGGTGAAAGTATTGATGGTTGTCTGTCAAATAAACTCAGTGTACATATACGATTGCTACGATCGAAAGTAGATGATCCCCATGAGGAATGTTTGATTAAAACTGTTCGTGGAGTTGGGTATATGATCACAGATTTAGATTAGTTTACAGACCTTCAATAAATTAGGATGTTCTTATTTATGAGTTTCCTCGATCCATCACTTCATTAGCGATTTGGTCAGCTATTTTATTTTTTTCTCGTGGAATATGTTGAAAAAGGACTTTTTGGAATTTAGTTTGAAGTTGTTTTGCTTGTTCAAAAAGGGGTTTAATATTAGCATTTTTAACTTTCCAATGTCCTTTCATCTGTTCGATTACTAAGGTTGAGTCCATAAAGACTGCTAAATGTGTTATTTTATACTTCAGGGCAAGTTCCATACCGATAATGAGACTAGTATACTCTGCAAAGTTATTCGTTTGGTTTACGCCAGTAAACTTTCCAGTGCGATCGATTTCTAACCGATCTTCTCCATATAAAACAGCACCACTACCAGAAATACCAGGGTTCCCTCGACTACCGCCGTCGCAAAAAATCATTCCCTTTTTCTCTGTGAAGTCTGGATTGGTGTCGCTAAAGAGGTTCTTCATAGCTTTATGTTTGTTGATGAGGAAATGAAACAACTGGGTTTAATGGTAGACTGTTTTTTGAAAAGAGGGGAGTGGTAGAGAGTAGGGGAGTATTATCCTTAAAAATAACTAAAGATTTCGTCCATGACATTTTTTAAACTTCTTGCCACTATTACAAGGACAAGGGTCATTTCGTCCAATATTTTCATATTTTTTACCAAGTTTTTCAGCCACAACAGAGCTTCCAGGTTTATTCGATTCATAAACTTTTGTATCGGATTGAACGTCAAATTCTCCTGTATTTTCTAGCGTAGCGTTTATTTGATCCGTGTTCGTTTGAGCATTTTCATAGGTTTTATCTTCAAAGGTCAAGTCTTGTGTAAATTCAACACGGAAAAGGTTGGAAACAGCGGTATGTCGAATATTTTGGAGTAACTGCGAGAAGAGTTTAAATCCTTGTGCTTTATACTCTACGATAGGATCTTTTTGGGCGTATCCAGAAAGTGCTACTCGATCTCGTAGATGTGTCATTTCGTCAATATGTTTCAACCA
The DNA here is from genome assembly GCA_964468965.1 of uncultured Candidatus Peribacteria bacterium. Taxonomy (GTDB): domain Bacteria; phylum Patescibacteriota; class Gracilibacteria; order UBA4473; family UBA4473; genus JALWQU01. Next base: position 10,039 of record CAYXXA010000010.1, on the reverse strand, counting down.
AAGTTCATCAATTGAACGTAAGATGATTTGTTTTGCAATTTCATCAACGGTATCTTCGGGATATTCTTTTCGTTTTTCATCCCATGCAGACAGAATATAATTCTGAAGACTTTCAGTGAGGTCATCTCGATGATGAAATTCTTCTAGTTCAGAAAGTGTAATAGCTTCTTTTTGTGGGGTATGAATTTGGTTGATAGTATCATAAATTTCCTGAACATTCCAGTGGGCGTCAAATTCAGGAGAATGAGCATTTTGTTCTACAATTTGGGCAATGAGATCTTTCATCATTTCTTCAATATCTTCCAAAATAAGCTCTGATCCTAAAAGTTTTTGTCTTCGTGCATATATCTTTGTTCGATGAATATTCATGACATCATCGTATTGCACAACGTGTTTTCGAGAATCAAAATGAAATCCCTCAATCTTCTTTTGGGCATTTTCAACAGACTTTGAGATCATTTTATTTTCGATGGGCTCGTCATCGGGGAGTCCAAGTCGTTCCATCATAGCTGACATTCGTTCTCCCCCAAAACGCTTCATTAGATCATCGGTCATTGAGACATAAAACTGTGAAAGTCCAGGATCACCTTGACGTCCAGCTCGTCCTCGAAGTTGGTTATCAATCCGTCTTGATTCATGTCTTTCGGTTCCTAGAATGATTAGCCCGCCGAGTTCACGAACCCCTTCTCCGAGTTTGATATCAGTTCCACGTCCAGCCATATTTGTGGCAATGGTTACGGCTCCTTTTTGTCCAGCGTTGGAAATAATCTCGGCTTCTCGTTCATGGTGTTTTGCATTGAGAACCTCATGTTTTATCCCATGCTGTTTAAGTAAGCGAGAGAGTGCTTCCGATTTATCAATATTAATAGTTCCGATTAAGACAGGTTGTTTCCGCTCGTTTATTTTTTTAATCTCGCTGGCTAGTGCTTTAAATTTACCAGCCTCATTTTTAAAGATTTTATCGGGTAAATCTACCCGTTGAATTGGATTGTTTGTCGGAATTACAATCGTGTCAAGTTTATAAATTTTAGCAAATTCTTCGGCCTCTGTTTCAGCAGTACCCGTCATTCCAGACAGTTTTTCGTATAGTCGAAAATAATTTTGAAAGGTAATCGTGGCTAATGTTTTTGATTCTCGTTGAATTTCGACATCTTCTTTTGCCTCAAGAGCCTGATGTAATCCATCAGAAAATCGTCGACCAGGCATCATTCTTCCTGTAAATTCATCGATAATAATAACCTGACCATCTCGTACAACATAATCCTGATCCTTGATCATAACCGCTTGAGCCTTGAGAGCATTTTCGATATGATGAACTTCATCAAAACCAGTTTCTGTAAAAATATTTCCAATGCCCAAAAGTGATTCAACCATTGAAATACCTTCTTCGGTAAGCGTAACCTGCTTAGATTTCAGATCGATTTTGTAGTGTGTTGGTTCTTTTAACTGAGTAACTATTTTTGCATAGGTCTGGTATTTATCTGTTGACTCATCACCAGGAGCAGAAATGATAAGGGGCGTTCTGGCTTCATCAATTAAAATAGAGTCTACTTCATCAACAATAGCAAAGTGAAGTGGGCGTTGTACTTGTTTTTCAAGGCTTTGCGCCATATTGTCACGAAGATAGTCAAACCCAAATTCATTATTTGTTCCATAGGTAATATCGGCATTATATGCTTCTTTTCGTTCTTTGTGATTTTTGCCATGAACAATCGTTCCAACGCTTAGTCCACAAAATTCGTATAACGGAGTCATCCATTCAGCATCTCGTTGAGCAAGATAATCATTGACGGTTACGAGATGAACGCCTTTTCCCGTTAAAGCATTGAGAATAACTGGTAAGGTACAAACGAAGGTTTTTCCTTCTCCTGTCTTCATTTCATTGACGTTACCCGCGTTAAGTACCATACCTCCAATAAGCTGGACGTCATAGTAAACCATTTTCCATTCTTCTAGATTACCACGAACTTCAAAGGATTTTCCTAGTAAACGTCGAGAAGCATTTTTTATTCCAGCAAAAATTTCAATAAGTTTTTCGTCTACTTTTTCAGGATGTGCGGTTAATTCCTCTCTCCATTGGGAAAATTTTTGTTTGAGTTCGCTATCCGTAAGTTTTTGAAACTCTTCCTCTTGAGTGTTTATAAGTGGGACATTCTTTCCAAATTTCTTTAAAACCTTCTCATTATGAGACCCAAATATTTTATCGATAAGGGATTGTAGCATGTTTTTTAATTAATGATTAGCAATGAATTATTGTGATAGAATTTTAATAAAAAATAGAAAGGTGCAAAGCGGAATCTTATGAAAAAAACTATGTGAAATGCTAATTCAAAAAAAAGATGTCATCTGACATCTTTTTTTAGTGTTTGATATTTATGTTTATGTGGCAAGTATGGCATCGTTCATTCTAAGGATTGGAAGATAGATAGCGAGGATCATAAAAACCGCTCCAACGGCAATAAAACCTAGTATGATTGGCTCCATGATTTTAGAAAGATTATCAATTTTTCGTTCTAGCTCTGATTTATAAAAATCGGCAGCTTTAAGCATGATAGTATCAAGTGAAGCACTTTTTTCACCAATAGAAATCATATTAATCAGCATCGGAGGAAAATGTTCTTCATCGTCTGAAAGGTTTTCAGCGATAGATATACCCTTTTTCAAATCGTCGGCAGCTAGTAGTAGTTTTTCTTTATAGATATCATTTCCTGCAATATGAGAGGTGATCTTTAAACCATCGACTATTGGAACTCCTGCTGAAATAAGAAATCCAAAAATTCGAGTAATTCGGTTAAGAATCATTCCTCGAAGTATATTACCAATAACGGGGAGAGCCAAAATAATACTTCCTAGCTTTCTTGAACCACTTTCTGATTTTTTCCACATATTAAAAACAAAAAAGGCAATAATACAAAAGAAAGAAATAATAGCCCAATTATGTCGAATAAGATTACTAAAGAAAATCATAATTTGTGTTGGAAGTGGAAGATTGTCAACTCCACCAAAGATTTCAAGCAGTTTTGGGACGACAAAAACAAGAACGACAATTCCAAGAACAATCATGGTAACAATCACTACAATTGGATACGTCATTACGCTTTTCACCTTTTTTGATATCATATCAAGTTGTTCAAACTGAGAAACTAACTCTTTCATCACATCATTCAATTTTCCTGATTTTTCACCTGACTCCATGATAGCACATGTAGCTTCATCGAAGACATCGATATTTTCTCGCATGGCTTCTGCGAAACTATGTCCTTGTTCGATAGAAGTAATAAGGTCGGCAATAACCCACTTTAATTTAGGGTTTCTCATTTGTCCGTGAAGAAGATTTAGTCCTTCTAAAATAGGAAGTCCGGCTGAGATCATAGCTGATAAAAGCTGGAAAAAAAGAAGCTTATCCTGAAGTGTAATAGTACTTATTTCAATAAGGTAATTATTGATAAGATCAAAAAGACCCTCTGATTTTCGAACTTTTTTCTTTTTATCCTCGATAAGTTCATCACTGATAATATCTAAGTGAAGTTCTTCTTTTTGAGGAGCTGTATTCGGATCTAAGTTAGCATTCATTTTTTTTATTCTTTAACGAGTTTATAGACTTCTTCTAAGGAGGTAACACCACTTAGAGCTTTTATAATTCCATCTTGTTCTAGGGTTACCATCCCTTCTTTTTTGGCGACTTTTTCGATTTCCAATCCTGGCATTTCTGCTAAAATCGCTTTCTTTATTGGTTCTGACATAACAAGAACTTCATACAGACCGACTCGCCCCTTATAACCTCCATCACATTTTTCACACCCTTTTGGATTTGGTCCATAAAATTTCGGATCTTTAAAAATATCCATATTTAGTTCAGGATAAGGGGTAAATATTTCAAAAGCTGTTTTAATTTTTTCTTGAGTAGCTTTACTGGTTGTTTGTATCACCTTACAATTTTGACAGAGTCTTCGAGCAAGACGTTGGGCAATAATGAGATTAATAGATGAGGTTAATAAGAAGTCTGGTACTTTCATATTTAGTATCCGTGTAATAGTTTCAACCGCGGAATTAGTATGGATAGTTGAGAGGACTAAGTGTCCGGTAAGACTGGCTTCAATGGCAATGTCAATAGTTTCTTTATCCCGAATTTCTCCGACCATGATAATATCCGGATCTTGTCGAAGAGCGGTTCGTAGACCATCGGCAAAGGTATATCCGATATCAGGTCTCATTTGACTCTGATTAAGACCTTCCATTTGATTCTCAACGGGATCTTCGAGTGTCAGGATATTTACCTCAGGAGAATTGATGAACGACATGGCTGAGTACATGGTTGTTGTTTTTCCAGAACCAGTTGGTCCTGATGTTAAAATAATGCCATTGGGTTGCTGAATTGCTTTTAAAAATCTTTTATAGTTTCTTCCCGCAAATCCAAGATCCTCAAGGGTTGGTATTTTCTTTGATTTATCTAACACCCGCATTACGATTTTTTCCTCATTAACAGTAGGAAGGGTTGAAACCCGAAGATCGACTTCTCGATCACCAATCCATGTCGTAATTCGTCCATCTTGGGGAACTCGAGATTCATCAATTTTGAGATTGGCCATAAGTTTTGTTTTAGAAATCACACCAGAGTGGATATTTGTGGGATATTCAACGATGTGTCGTAAAACACCATCGACACGAAGTCGAATCTCAACGTTATTTTTTCGTGGTTCAATATGGATATCAGATGCTCCTCGATCAAGCGATAATTGCATGACCGATTCCAAAATACCAGGAACATCACCTGTAATAATGGCTTTTTTTAGTTTTGGTAAGGCGGAATCTACTACCATTGTTTACTGTGAATAAAATTTTACTTGTATTTCGACAGAAAAGAGATTGTTTAGATCAACTTCTGGTGATTTATACTCATTGATTCGAATTGAATCGAGTGTTGCAATGGGTAGAAGGTTTTGTTCTAAATACCGAAGATCAACGGAAACATCTGCAACATTCTTCATTTTTTGAGCGATAGGTTTTGGAATTCTTCCTGATTCAAGGAAAGTTATAAAGTTATAAATATTCGTTCGTGCACCAATAATTTTAATATTTGTATTAGTAACTTTGTAAGGAGTATCTTCATCACTGATGGGAGGAGAGAAATTTACTGATGCCAATTCAAAGTAATTTGTATCATCAATGTCGTATGCTAGAATAAGTGAATAAAGTTCTAAAATTTTTGCAATTTTTGACAGATTTATTTTCTCTGGGAAAATTTGTTGCTCTCTTTTCAAGGTTTCACTAGCTAATTCTTCATATTTATTTTTAATTTCTTCGTATTCAATATTAAGGTTATCTCGTTTAGATTTTAATTCAGGCTCTTCTTCTTGGAATTTTTTTATTTCACTCCTCATGGTTATCCATTTATTGCCGTTTGGGATAATATAGTATCCACCGATTGAATAGATGAAGAAAAGTAGTACTAACCATGGGATAGGATTTCTTCGCCAGCTGTCTGCACGAGATAGCTTAGGGGCTTTTTTTGAGAATTTTTTCTTAAGGTCCATTTTTTGGTATTTAGTTGATTATTTTTTTGTTCTTGAACGATGTCGTCGAGTACTTGTTTTAGATGCTCGATTACCTCGAGATGATTGAATAGAGGATCGTTTTTTCATCTGGCTTTTTTCCCAGTCCAAGTATTCTTTAAATCGTACATCACTTGGATCTTCTTCGTCAGCTCCTTGCATTTCAAGTTTTAGCGTGAAAGACATAGCTGATTCACCTTGAAGGTTCTTTCTAGTGTAGTTAAAGATCTCCCCATTTTTAAAGAAATCGAAAGAATTCATCATATCAATAAATTCACTACTAAGGAAGAAGACCTTTTCAAAAATACTCCCGGCCTCCACAGAAAAGCTCGCACTATTTGAGTTTATCGTTACATTTTTTACATTGATAGTATTTCTCGACAGAAGTTGTCTTCCCGTGATGATACCGGCAGTACCGCCTTCTATATCAGGATAACTGGGATCGGAGAAGAATCGACTCATCCGATTAAAACTATCAAATACACCAAGCACACGTTTCCCATTTTTATTAATTTCATCAAACCACTGAATCGTCTGTTGTGATTTTATCTTTGTAATTTCATCTTGGTGCTCGAAAAAATTCTTTTCTTTAATCCGATATTTCTTCTCTTTTATTTTCTCACTAAGTTCGGCGAGCTCATTATTAAGTTGTTTATTAGTCATACTGAGTTCTTGGTGTTTTACCTGTGTGTTTTTTTTGACCCCAGCCATAAAAAGATAAGAGTTAGCTGAATCAAGATCAAACTTGAGCCAGAGATGTATCATAAATAAACCAATAAGGGATATAATAGCGAGATACTTTAGCGCAAAGGTTAAGGGGGGAAGTTTTTTTCTCTGCTTGAGATAATCGGTTTGAGCCTTTTTACCATCAAGTTTCCCAAGGTTTAATGGGCTATTATTAACCGCATTTGGAATAGCAACTTTTGGTGGGGTAACGGGTTTGGGATTGTTGTTTGGTGGAATTTCTACCATTTTTTTGTTTTTATTTTTTTTCGATCTTTTCATTCTATCACAGGAACAACCTCTGTGCAAATCTTTTTTTAATCGAGTATATTGAGTGCATTTTTAAGTATAGCCTTATTGATGCCATACTTCATTCGCATTGGACCGAGTATACCGATATGTCCTTTTATCGAAGGCATTTCTACGATCGTAAGAAGCATAGCACAACTGGAAATTTCTTCCAACATATTTTCTTCGCCAATAAATATTTTAATAGACTTTTTGGGAACTTCTAGTGAGGTTAGTAAATTCTGAAATCGATCTCGTCCATCAAGGACTTCCACAATCTGAGCGGCTTTTTCTGGATCGTGAAGGAACTCGGGGCTTCGTAGAACATTAGACATGCCGATATAAAAACTTCGGTCATTTTCTAAGTTAGCGAAAGCAACATTTCCAGAGAGTTGTGAAATGATTCGCAGGATGTCAAAGATTTTTTCTTTTGATTGTTGAAACCGATATTCTTTGATATAGGGTGCAAATAGGTTTTGAACTATTTGTTCTTCATTTTGCATGTCTTGCATTTCATCGACAAAGAACCGATATCCTTTAGCGGTCGGAACTTTTCCGGCAGAAACGTGTGGAGATTCTATAAGCCCAACTTCTTCTAGTGTTGCAAATTCATTTCGAACGGTAGCTGAGGAAATATTGAGTTGATGTGTTTCTAGAAGACGTTTTGAGGCTACTGGACTAGCAGTCTCTATAAAATCTTCAACAAGGGCTTGTAGGATTTGTCGTGTTCGTTCTTTCATCAATTCTATTTTATCCTTTTTTTAGGAAGATCCAAATTTAATTCTTTTACTTCAGATTTAGTCTTAGTCTCGGTCGAAACCTATTTGGTGAGAGTCTATTATGATTACTCTAAAAAAAACGCTTTGTGAACTTTATTTTCTTTGTATGGACTGCTTCTATAGTTTTGAGAAAAAGTATGGTTACAGAATCTCTCTATTACCTACTTTTAGCTATTTTATTTTCGAAATAGGGAACAAAATCAAATCCATTTTCAGCTTTAAAGAATTGTAAGGCCTCTTTCATAGCCACCTCCTCTGGTTTAGATGAACTAAAGTAAGTCTTGAATAAGATCTCCCGTAGAGGTTCTGTAAAGGAAGGGTCATCTTTGTTAAACAGAGGGAATGTAACATATAATAAATCATCTAGTTTGTTTAGTATCGTTTCATCTTCAGTATACTGTTTAATAATGCAATAAAGCATCTGACGTACCCAGCGGATGTCAAGATTCTCTATGACCGTGTTCAGTGTAAGTTACGTTTGTGTTTCAATGGTTTTTTGTACTACGGGACCAACGCTCGCTTGAATAAGCTCTATATTTTCTGCTAAGGTTTTATCACTCATGAGTTGTTCAATATAGAGTTCGGCAAGTTCATCAAGAGATTTTTCTTCATCAAGACTATTGTTTTCATTCATATAGAGTAAGGCTGCATTATGTTGCCCCAAAGATATACCATCACTCATATCATAGCCCTTTGTTATAAGTTTTTCTTCTATTGATAAATAAAGATCGCAAATTTCTTTTGCCTTGTTTAGAATAAAACGTGATTCACTTTCCTGATAATCATCGACGTTTTTTTGATGTTCAAATAGCACATATAAGTCATATTGTCTTATATCTCCTATGGAAGGAAATATACCAGTCTCCTCTACTTGAGTCCAGGCCTCCTCGTAAATAGGAACAAGAGTAGTAAGATCCTCATGAGTAAGAATTTCCTCCTCGTCCGGCGTAAGCTTTTGATTGATTGACATGTTATCCAAAATTAAAATGTTAATAAAATATTAAACATATACATAAATAATATATTTACATAAACTCGTCAAGAGTTATCTGTGGAATTTTCGATCAAGTTCGTCAAAAGGAACAAACCAGTAATTTGGTCTTCCGTGGGCACAAAGCCATTTAAATTGCGTATCCTTTAGGTCATCAAGGATTTTTTGCATTTCTTCGGTTTCTAGTCGATCACCAAACATAACCGCTCCTCGACAAGCTTTGTATTCGATAATTCGACGAAGAAATCGATCAACGGAGTGTTCACCGATTTGTTCATGCTCAAAATACTCCACAAAGTTTCGGAAATATTGTTCTAGGTTTTCTGATTCAAGAAAATTAGGGATTTCATTGATGGAGATCGTATCGTCATGTGAAAAGGTGAACGAGAATCCCATATCCTGAAGGATGTTTTTATTTTCATGAAGAATCGATACTTCCTCTTCAGAAAGATTTATATCTTGATTTATGAGTAATTTTTGTGTTCGTATTTTTTGTCCGTGTATTTTTTTCCAAAAATGTTCAAATCGTTGTCGTTCGTGTAGGGCATGCTGATCAAATATAAACATCCCTGTTTCGCCTTCAGCAATAATATATTTACGGGCGATCTGTCCAATGAGAATAAGATTACCAAGAGTGTTGTCTGCGGTAATAGTTTTTTTTTCAATTTTCGAGTGCTGAGTATTGAATGTTGATGAGGGGGCGTTTGTATTCGCTTTTTCGAGAATATTTTGGTTAAATAAATTTCCAGTTAAAACTTTATTTCGAGGGATATTGAATTGTGGTCGTGGTATTGATGAAAATGATTCTCGTGATAATTTTTTAAATGATTGAGGTGTTTTATTGAGAACCCTTTCATTGGAAATTGTTTTATCAGGGTTTTGTGAGGCTTTTAGCAAAGCACTTCCAATTACACGAGAAAGAGTTGAAAAAACCTCTCTTGGTTCGGAAAATTTAACCTCTAGTTTTCTTGGATGAACATTTACATCAACGAGAATAGGATCAATCTCTATAAAGATGACAAATTGCGGATGAAGATGCTTTTCAATTCCACAGCTGCGATTATAGGCTTCCCTTACGGCATAGGCGAGTTTGTAATCATTTATTTTTCGTCCGTTTACAAATAGATATTGTTGGTTCCGATTGGCGACACAGGCTTCCGGACGACTAATAAAACCTGAAATAGTTAAAGTGGTGTTCGTCGCTAATTGTTGAGTCTTTAATGTCTCCGAAGAAAGACCGTTATTTATGGGTTCAAAATTGATGGGAATCATTTGGTCTGAATTTCTTTTGAAGATCTGTATAATCCGTTGTTTCACATTGCTTGTGGCAGAATAATCAAGAACATTTTTTCCATTTTTAAAGAGACGAAAACCTATTTGGTAGTGAGCAAGAGAAAAGGCTTTTATTTCTTTTACTATTTCTCGGTATTCGGTTTCATCGGTTTTTAAATATTGTTTTCTGGCTGGGGTTGATACAAATAAATCCTTGATCAAAATTTGTGTTCCATTGTTGGCAGCAACCGTTGATATTTTTTTATTTTTTCCACTTTTGAGTTCCACCTTTGAACCAAATTCTTGTTCACTAGTTTTACTAACTATCTCAAAATCAGAAACGGCACTAATCGCGGCTAAAGCTTCCCCTCGGAAGCCAAAAGATTGAATAGAAAAAAGATCTTCAATGTTTTGTATTTTGGATGTGGCATGGC
>CAYXXA010000009.1:0-35449 GCA_964468965.1 uncultured Candidatus Peribacteria bacterium | reverse complement strand
ATGTCTTTGGCTTGACATTCATGTTGTATTTAACTACTATCGGCTAGCTAATTTATGACGCGGAGTAGAGCAGTGGTAGCTCGACGGGCTCATAACCCGTAGGTCGTTGGTTCGAATCCAGCCTCCGCAACCAAAAAAAGTTTGCACCCATGAAATGGGTTCAGGCTTTTTTTTTAATTAAAAACTAACTTATCATCTGAATATTTCTTGTGTGAATAGGGATGGGAATGCCATCTAACTCAATTTCAATGGTAGTATCGGTTTCTAGGCATTTACATATTTCCGAGAAAACAGGTGTTGGGAATATACAAACTTGTTCTATAATTTTATTGCTGAAGGCTCGGGACATTATTACGAGACATTTTCCACCATCGTCAGAAAGCTCTACTGGAGATGGAGAATCTATCTTGAGGGTAGTTCCTATAATTGAATCAAGTGGGGTTTCTACTTTTGAGATGGAATGACCCGCCCCAACGTACTTTAATTCTTTATACATTATCTTGAATTATAAGTTATTAGTTTTAACAAAGCCAACTCCTTTCGAAGCTGGCTTTATATTATATTCACAATTCGTTGCGAGTTTTGTGAGTTGATTATTCTTGTGTTGGATAGATTCGGAATGAATCAAAGATGATCTTTGAAGCGGCAATACTATCTTGAGCATACCGAACAGATGATTTTGTTTCAATCAGATAAACCCCACCATCTATGTCTCGGACAAAGTACCGATTAAACAGTTGGTCACCTTTCACTGGAACGTGAGCGGCAAAACTTTCTGTATAGGTTGGTCCCTTTATCCCTAACTGGTTAAGAAAAATATCCCGAAGCTGTGATTGACGAATGACCGTTGAGGAAGGGATAAGTCTTCCTGATCCAGAGATAGCCATTTCGTTTTCATTTAATCCAAGGTTGATAGCACATGACATAAATCCCTGTTCAGTATTACACGTATTCGCTGGAAACTTTTTTACACTGATAACAAAGTCATTATTCGGATTCGTAAACTGATGTTTATTATTGGTTGAGGCTGTCCATCCGATAGGAATTTGAATAGAGAAAGCTTCATTTTCATAAGTCCGAACAAGAACACGTTTGTTTCGAATATTTTTAGCCGTGATGGCGTTTCGGTGTAATGGAGAATGCCATCCTCCGTTTCGAATAGTTCGAGTTGATGGGCGAACGGTTGTTTTCATAACCTTTTTAGCTCGACGATATGTATCTCGTGTATTTTTCTGTGAGTATCGAAGGTTTTGTGTTCGTATTCTTCCTCGGTATATACCTGTTCGTTTTTCTCGTTTTCGTAGAAGTACTTCTTTTACCTTAGCGGCTCGACCTTCAGAAAAGGTTCGAAATCGTCCATCAGACATTTGTTTGCCAGTGATATAGGCATGATAGGCATCACGTGAGGCAAAGCTGATCGTGAGGATCGATCCTCCAATGAGAACCATACCGAGTAAAAGTGATATATTTTTTTTCATGAGCAATAGTTTTTTTTAAGTATAAGGGATTAGATCTTAAAACGAAAGGTTTCAAAGATTTGGTGCATCTGCTGTGCAGCTCGTGCTCGTTCACGACTGTCTGAAACCCCTTCTATTCGTGTTATTTCTCCTGTTTCAGGATTCATAGCGGTAAATGTAAAGTAAGAATTATTTCGTCCTTTTGATCGAGCATCAAAACTTTCGGTAACTGTTTGGAAATAGTCAAAGTCAGAAAGAATAGTTTGATTCCATCGGTGGAAAACCTGTTTTCCATAAACATTAGTAAGGTTGCTTGTTTTTTCGAAGTTTCGGTCTAGTCGACTTACGCAAGAAGTGAAAGCAATGGCATTACACTTCCCACCAGAAATAACTCGGAAAGCAAGTGAAGAGTCATTACTTCGGAAAATACCATCTTTTTCAACAAAGTTTCCAGGAAGACCAAGTGTAAAGTTTTGAGGCATTTTATATGTATGAAGTGCTTGATTGACCGTATTATCACTTTTTAGATTATAATTTCCGTTTCGTACAACATGTCGATCAGAAAGATCTCTGGTTAGTGTATTAAGGGTTCGACCTCCATTGTGGTTTCCAAAGATTCGTCGTTGGAATGCTAGTTTTTGAGCGTGAGTAAGATTTGACTTTCTATATTGAGAGTACTTATAGGCTTGTGGACGACCAGGAATTTCCGATGATCGGTAGATGGCTACACCACAGTTTTGACATCGATTTCGGTGTCGAGATGCTCTCCACGGTCCAATCCGCTCAGAAAACACACGAGTTGCTCTTTTAGCATAAGAACAGCAACTACCTTTGGCGATTCCAGGGCCTTGATATCGTACTTTTGAGTCAATGCTTCGTTGAACAAAACATCCACAACTATTATTACCTGTGGTTCGTGCATCAGAAGTAAACATCAATACTCCAGACAACAAGAACACTCCGAGACCAGCAACGAAAATTTTTCTCATTTTTTTTGGGTTAAATTACAAAGAGAAATAAAATAAGATGTTGCCTTTTAAACGGGGATTAACCGCGAGACAGATCAACTTATTTTATTTTTATTTTCCTCTTATTTCTATATCTTTCATAATAAATGTCAAATCTTTTTTGCGTTTATTCCATTTTATTTTAAATAGTTATATTTGATATTTTTTACTTCCTCAGTAATGTTTTTATTACATGATTCTAACACGACACGCGATTATCAATCTTATGGAAACGGGAAAACTTAGTTTTACTCCAGAGCTAGACCAGTTTCAGAACCAACCACATGCGGTTGATTTACGTTTGGGAACAGTGTTTTATATTCCTAAAATCTGGAAGATGACCGATAAGGGACGAGAGATAATCACGGTTGATGTTACAGAATCGGCAGGCGATAATCTGGAAAAGATCGAATTAAAACCTGGGCAATATTTCGATCTTGCACCTGGAGAATCGATTATTGCCTCAACACTTGAAAAAATTGAGCTCAATGCTCCTAATATTATGGGAGTGCTCTACCCTCGAAGCTCGATCAATCGTCGAGGTCTTTCGGTTGATCTAACCGGAATTATTGATGCGTTTTATGCAGGACACTTAATGATTCCTATTCTCAATAAGACCGCACACCAAGTCATTCGTATTTACCCAGGAGAACGTATTTGTCAGATTTTATTTCATACGCTTGAGCAACCTTTAGACAAGGCCGAGGCGATGATTCATGGAAAAATTGCGGCAAAATATCAGGATGCGGATGGTAAAAATTTAGCCTCAAAGAAAGACGATCAATCCGAAATTGAGTATATCAAGTCAGGTGATTTAAAAGGATTAAAACAACATAAATTTAATGGATGATCGGAAAAAAGGTATCGCTAAGATCGTTAAAGAGTGTAAAAATATCGGAGTAAAAACCGCACCAGATTTTTATGATGCGGGTATTTACAGTCTTGATGACCTGAAAAAACTAGGTTCTAAAGAAGCGTTCTTCAAGGTCTGGACGAACAATCCAAGTCATGTTTGTATCCATCCGATTTATATTTGGGCGATTGAAGGAGCGATTCAAAATCAAGCGTGGAACGATATTTCAGAAACTAAGAAAAAAGAGTTCAAACAATACACGGAAGATTTAAAAAATTCATTTAAATGAGAAAACTCCCCTATTTACCTGAAGGACGTGAAATATTATATGTTTCCGCTGATAATAAATTTATCAAAGCGGCAGAACAGTACGCTTTTAAACATTCTCTTGATCCGGCACATCGGACAGGGGCAGTCATTGTTGATGGTGATGAAATTATTGGCTACGGTGCTAATGGATCAGATTTTCATAATATTCATGGGTGCGAACGAAAACGCCAAAATATTCCAACAGGCAAAGGGTACAATCTTTGTGAAGGCTGTTCACCTGTGAATCATGCGGAGCAAAAAGCAATTGCTGATGTAGTGTTAAAAGGTCTTTCTTGTGAAGGAAAAGGTTTATACTTATACGGACATTGGTGGTGCTGTGAAAGTTGCTGGGATGCGATGATTAAGGCAGGCATCCAAAATATTTATTTACCAGAGCAATAATGACTAAAGTTTTATTCGGACTCTTTGCTGTACTACTAGAATTTGGGGACTATATTGCTTACTTTTGGGGGATTTTCAAGCAGAAGACAAAACCACATTTTTTTACGTGGTTGATCTGGAGCATTTCGATTGGAACGGCTTTTGGTATTCAGGTAGTACACGGTGCGGGTGCTGGGGCATGGGCTACGGGCGTAAATGCGGTTGCTTGCTGCACCATAGCCGCTATTGCTTTTTTTCAAAAAAACACATCGTATACGGTTATCGATTGGGCAGCTTTACTTGTAGCCTTACTAGCATTGGGGTTATGGCTTATTGAAGATCGACCACTTATCGCTGTTCTTTTAATAATAATGGTAGATGCGAGTGGTTATGTCCCTATGTTTAAAAAATCTTTTCGCGATCCAAGATCAGAACCAATTTTGGCCTATATATTTGCCTCAGTTAAGTATATCCCGGCTCTTTTGGCGATGGGAAACTTTACGCTTTTAACAGCTTTGTATCCTACTTCTATTGCCTTTTTTAACATGAGCTTTGCCCTCTTTCTCTTTATTCGGCAAAAACAATTGCCTCAAAAACCACAATAAACTATATTACTATAGCTCTTATTCAGAATTAAAAATCCCTTATCAGTGGCTATCAACCATGAATTTACAGTTGTAAAGGGGAGTTGGAAGAACGATTTATTTTAGATCTATTAGACCCAAACGTTTTTGATCTTTGTTTGCACGTTAGCAAAACAATTAAGCGTCCGGAAGACGTCCTGAGCTTAGGTTGAGGGTCTCTTCTCGTTCGAAATTTCCGTTGGTACCGCCGACAAAAGGCACGGAAGCGAATTAATATTCGTTTTTTTACTATTTGAAAAAAATGACCAAACCCAATTTTCCGGCTCTCGAAAAAACTTCCATAGATCAGCAAGAACAGGCTATCCTGAAATTTTGGCAGGATCAGAAAATTTTTGAGAAGTCCGTTAATTCTCGATCAAAAAAGAATGAATATGTCTTTTATGATGGGCCTCCATTCGCCACTGGAATGCCACACTATGGACATTTCTTGGCTTCGATTATTAAGGATGTCGTTCCTCGATACCAAACCATGTTGGGGAAGCGAGTTGAGCGAACCTGGGGATGGGATTGTCACGGCTTACCCATTGAAAATATTGTTGAAGAAGAACTGGGAACAAAATCAAAGAAAGACATCGAGGAAAAAATTGGTGTTCATGAATTTAATGAAAAATGTCGATCAAAGGTCCTTTATTTTGCTGATGAATGGGAAAAAATTATTCATCGTCTTGGACGATGGGTGGATTTTAAAAATGGATACAAGACGATGGACAAAGACTTTATGGAGTCAGTGATGTGGGTTTTTGCCGACTTGCATGCCAAGAATTTGATCTATGAAGGACGTAGAATTAGTCTTTATTGCCCACGTTGTGAAACACCGTTGTCGAACTTTGAGATTGCGATGGATAATTCATATCAGACGAGACATGATCAAACCGCAACGGTGAAGTTTGAATTACTAGATGAGCCAAATACCTATTTACTTGCTTGGACGACAACACCTTGGACATTACCGAGTAATTGGGGCTGTGCGATAAACCCTGATTTGGAGTACGCAAAAGTTAAAACCGAAAAAGAATTTCTCATTGTAGCACAGTCATTAGTTGAAAGAATTTTTGGGGAACAGGCTTTAGTGGTAGAGGTATTTAAAGGCTCTGATTTGGTAGGAAAATCATATAAACCGTTATTTCCCTATTTTGAAGGACAAAAGGGATTACATAAAGTTCAAGCCGCTGATTTTGTTTCAGATACAGATGGAACAGGAATTGTCCATTTAGCGCCTTACGGAGAGGATGACTTTAATCTCGCTAAAGCAAAAGGCATTAACATTATTGACCTAGAAACGGTAGACGGAAGTGGGAATTTCAAACCAGTAGTCACCGACTTTGCTGGGAAATTTATCCTTGATCATGACACTAATAAAGCCGTCAATGCTTGGTTGGAAGAACGAAATTTGATTTTTGATAAAAAACAACATTCTCATAACTATCCTCATTGTTGGCGATGTGAAACACCTCTTTTTTATAATCCTCAACTAGCGTATTTCCTTGATGTTCAGAAGATCAAACAGGATATGATTAAAAACAATGAACATATTAACTGGGAGCCCGAACATTTGAAAACAGGACGATTCCAAAAAGGACTAGAAACAGCACCGGACTGGAATCTATCACGAAACCGATTTTGGGGATCGCCAATTCCAATCTGGAAATGTGATAATGAATCTTGTGACCATCAGGAAGTCATGAGTTCGGTTGCTGATTTAGAAAAGGTTTCTGGTCAAAAAGTTGAGGACCTGCATAAACATTTTGTCGATAAGATTACATGGGATTGTTCGAAGTGTGAAGGGAAAATGGTACGAACGCCAGAGGTTTTGGACTGTTGGTTTGAGTCTGGTTCAATGCCATACGCACAGAAACATTTCCCATTTTCGATGACGGAAGAGAAATTTAAAAATATCTTTCCTGGTGATTTTATTGCCGAATATATCGCCCAAACACGAGGGTGGTTTTACACGCTTCATGTTTTGAGTACGGCTTTATTTAACTCAGAAAGTTTTAAAAATGTTATCTGTACGGGAACAATTTTGGCAGAAGACGGTAATAAAATGTCGAAATCAAAAAAGAATTATCCAGATCCGTCCCTAATCTTTGAAAAATACGGATCAGATGCGATGAGATTTTACCTTATGTCGAGCTCGGTAATGAAGGGGGAAAACTTCAATTTCACAGAACGAGGCGTAGCTGATATTTTGAAGACAATTATTCTGCCTCTTAAATCCGCGTACCAGTTCTTTAGCACGTATGCTAATATTGACGGTTGGATGCCAACACAAATTACCTTTATTCGACATGGGGAAGGCACTCATAATGTGGAGGGTATCTACTCAGGAAGGATTGAGAATACACATGATTTAACCGAAAAAGGGATAGCAGATATTACGGCTTTAAAGAAAAAATTGCCACCGTTTGATAAAGTGTATAGTTCGCCTTTTTTACGAACAAAACATACGGCGGATATTCTTTTTGGAAAAGGGCAATATGAATGTGATGATCGATTAGTTGAGATTGATTTTGGGGATCTCGAAGGAAAACCTTATCGACCGGTATTGGAACGGCTTAAAGATAAAAGTGGAGAGTCCTTGGCTCAAACACAGGCTAGAATGGCTGATTTCATTACGGAAATAACAGAAACGCAGGCAGGAAAAAGTATTGCGGTTGTTTCTCATGGTGGTACTATTCGGTATGCTCGTGGACTTTTTGATGGTTATGATACCGAGGAAGAAATACTGAACTATGAAATTATTAAACCAGGAGAGTGCACAGAATTCTTTTGTCCACCAAGACCCAAAACGGAGCTAGATCAGTGGATTATTTCTGAACTTCAGATCTTACTCAAACATTATCGTCAAAAAATGGATGCGTATAAGATCGCAGAGGCTTGTGAACTGATTGCACCGTTTATTGACAACCTCAATAATTGGTTTTTGCGACGGTCACGAAAACGATTTTGGGCGAGTGGCATGACTGAAGAAAAAATTTCAGGATACGAAACACTGCATTATGTACTGCGAACATTAGCGAAAGTTTTAGCACCAACAATGCCGTTTTTTGCTGAAAAATTGTACAAGGATTTAACTGATGAGGCCTTGGATCTTTCCAATTCTGTCCACTTGAAATATTTACCTTATGCCAATAAAAACTTAATAGACGAATCTTTGTCAGAGAAGGTTGCTATCATTCGAGAAATTGTCAGTTTAGCAGCAGGAATTCGAGCTAGAAAAAAAGTAAAACTACGACAGCCGTTGGCAAAGCTATCGATTTCTATTTCTGGTTCTGAGCGTGGTAAAATATCCTTAAAAAATAACGACCTTGCTATCATTGCAGAAGAAGCGAATGTGAAACATATTGAAATTTTAGACGAACAAGAAGTTACGAAATTTGCACAACAAATCGTGAAAGTCGATGCTCGACAGGTTGGTCGAAAATTTGGAAAAAAAGTTCAAGAACTTATTGTTGCGGGGAAAAATGGGGAATTTAAACATCTTGATAATGGGCAAATTGAAATTGCGGGAGAAGTTTTAGAGTCTGGAGAGTATGAAGTGGCGTATCTAACGGAGGAGGGTATTGACGCGGATAGTACAGCTCGAACCGTCGTACTTTTGGAAACGACTATTACCGAAGATTTGCGATTGGAAGGGGTTGCTCGAGAGATTATCCGTGCGATTCAGGAAAAACGAAAATCTGAGGGGTTTGAGATTTCAGACCGAATTTCTATTGAATATGCAACGGATTCTGAAGATATTAAAAAATCCATTGAGCAATTTGGTGATATGATAAAAACAGAGGTTTTGGGAGAATCTGTTATTTACAATAGCGGTCTGCAGACCGCTGATACAGAGATTGAAATTGAGGGGGAAAAATTGGTTTTAAAACTAATAAAACAATGAAAATAAGAAAAGCCGTAAAATCCGATATTTCTAAAATTCTAGAGGTACATAAGCAATCTTGGATGGAAACTTATGTGCCTCATGCGGTAACGGTAAAAGAAGTGGATTCTGTTTTTAGTAATCGAAATAAAAAAATATCACAATGGAAGAAAAGTTTATCTGATTCTGATAAATTTATACGAGTAGTTGATATTAGTAACGAAGTAGTTGGTTTCAGCATTGCAGAAAGAAGCCCCAAACAAAATCGATTAAGTGCAATTTATATTTTGAAAAAATTTCAAAGAAAAGAACTTGGGAGAAGTCTTTGGAAGACTATTTTGTCTGAGGATTTTTGGAATGATAATCCTATCGTTGTTGAAGTTGGAGTAATAAATAAGTCTGCTCAACTATTTTATAAAAATCTTGGGTTTGTTTTTTTAAAGAAACTTAAACCTCATATATTTTGTGAGGGATCAAGTATGGATTGTATTGAGATGATAAAAAATTAAAAACTCATAAAAGCGATCACATGACCGCTGATTCTAACAAATACAAGTTAGGTATAGAGAAAATAAAACAAAAAATGAGGGAGTTGAAAAGGTCATAGATACTTTTCATATTTCAATATTATTCTATAATCACTGAATTCCAAAGTAGTACTTAATACTATTCGTGGATATTTTTCTCACTTAAAATCAAAATTAACGGCTTATCTTAGAGTCTCTAAAATACCCAAATTAGTGATTTCATTTCTCATCTTAATGATACAAATAGTTCACACTTGCTCCAAAGGTTATCCTTTCTCAGTCTAACTCTTTCAAGTGGTCGGTTCTATTATTGATTATTCACTTTGTTTATCAATACTTGCAACTATTCTCTTTATAAAGTAATCTATCCGCATGAAAGTAAAAAATCGTCTTAATAACTTTGAAAGTATACCTGGTTCAAAAATTCTACCAGGTGGATGTTCTTGTTGCTGTTGCTGTTGCTGTCTACATGGATTGGGTATTGGTAGTGCTGGTGCAACATGGGGATGGAAACTAGGAAAGACAGGTTGGACAAAAACTTTTTTAGCAATTGGACTCTTTCTATTAGCTGGCGGACTAGGGCTCGCTCTGGATGCGGGTGTTCTGCTATTTCTTTTTGAAGTTGTTCGGATTCGTCCAGATGAATTAAATTTTGTTATTTACGGGTTATCATTTCTAATTTTCACCTTTTTGTCTTACAAATTGGTTTTTCATTTTACCAAAAAAAATACATTGGTTGAGATAACAGGGAAAGATCACAACTTGTCACTGGCAGAGAGGAAAATAGCTTATCACAAAAGCCGTCTTATTTTTCAGGTGATACTATTTGTTCCAAGTATTGTTCTGGGTATTTTTACAGGCTACTTGCTTAGTCCTTTATTTTATATAATAAGCGATTCGCCCTATTCTATGTACTTATATTCCTTTGGCATAAGTCTTTTAAGTACTTTGGTGTTGTATATTATTGGACAGTTTTTTGATAAATATTTGCGAAACGTGGTAATTGGAGGCTATTTTTTCTTATCATATTTTGTTGTTTCGGCTCTTCTTTCTCAATTTGCTATGCATGTTATAAGGTTCTCATTGTCACCGTTCTTTTCATTCTTTATATCGGCCTTTATTTTCGAATACCTACGATTTACGTATATTAAATCTCACCCTGAAATTTTTCGTAAATGATAAAAACCTTTGATTATATACAGTCGGAAACCGTTGTTTTTTGTTATAGAGGAAAAAACGAAGTAGTAGAGATAGCATTTGATACACGAGCTGAGGCAGATATTTTTACAAAATCAATTGACGAATATTGGAAACTTGGAGAAACCTCAAATACGAACTTACAAGATTTCTTAGTTAACAATCCGTCATATAAATTGATTAGTGCGGGAAATTTTAGTTACTCTATTTGTATCTTAGGAGGTGGAAAATATAAAGATTTTCTTAAAGAAACTATTAAAAAGAGAGGGTTTGATAAGGTGTATTTTGAATTAAACAATGAGGCACAAAAACAAAACTTGATAGGACTCAATATCAAACTAAATGAATCTGACTTTGAAAAAAATACTAAAAGTTTTTTGAAAAATAGTGTTCCTTTTTTGAGTGTTGACCTAACTCAGGGTGCCTATGGAACCGTTGGTCCGCTCTGTGTGCCGAGAGAACTACCTTGTCCATTTTGCGTGGAAACACGAACGACAGCAAATGACCTTCTGCATGATTTTCATGTACTTGCAAAAAGTAAAAATAAAGAAATTACAGAATACTTTGCGGATATATTCTTTACGGAAAAACTTATTAAAGAGGCCGTAAATGAATGTTACTTTGAAGCTCTTGTCGGTCGATCAAATCTAAGGAATAGGATACGAAATTATAATTTTTATACCGGTGAAGTTTCAACAGATGGCATACTTCCTTATCCCACCTGCTTATGTCAAAAATAAAACGAAAATCAGGTGGTTTTGATCCACCTGATTTGGAAATAAAATCAAGTACAACTGAAAACTTAAAAAATATAAAACCTAAAATACTTGGAACACGATCAAGTGTAATAACAAACTTGTGGGTAGGGCATGCCAGTGAAAATATCAATGCTTATGTCGGAGCAGCAACGGCCGGAGACTATGGGCGAATTAAAAACTTTAAAGTCTTTGAGGGAGACGAGGGACTGAAATTTGCGGGGAGTGGAAAAGGGTGGACGAAGCAACAGGCAGAAATATCCGCAATAGGAGAGTTTTTTGAACGGTATGCGAGTGGATTTATAAACTCAAATATAAAGGTAGCAAGTGTGTCGGCAATGGATGGGGCTCATTTTTTTGAGTTAAATCCTTTTTTTACGGATGACCAATACCAATCAAGTAATTTTATTTTTAAAAAGTTGGGAAAAGATGACAAAATTTCTTGGGTAAAAATGGAAAATGCCATTTCACAAAAAAAGGAATGGGTTCCAGCTATTTTTTGTTTTTTCCCGTTTTGGGGAACTACTTCTGATCGGCATAGTTTACCCACTTCAACCAATGGAATTGCTGCCCATAAAAACAATGAGTTAGCTAAAATATCAGCTATATTTGAAATTATAGAGCGTGATTTACTGACCAATGCTTGGTGTTCGGGAACGCGGTTTAATCTCTCAGAAGTTCCAAAAGATAGGAGATGGGATCATTTTTTTAACTCTTTTGCGGGGGAAGTGTTTTGTACTTTCCCTGAAAACGAATTTGGGATTCCCTTTTGTATTTTAACATTGAAGTTTCCACCCATTGACGGGAAGTCTCTAATCGTTTCAGGTTCTGCTTGTGGGTTTTCCAGAATAGAGGCCTTCTCATCAGCCTTGCTTGAATGCTTTCAGGGAAAGAAGTACCTAGAGTTAGAAAAAGGTAAAAAGTTCACGAACAAGGACTTTTTAGATGTTCAGACTTTTACAGATCACTGCCGGTTCTACTCAGAAAGAAATAATATTTTTGACAAAATTCCACTCTATGACAGAAGGGCTAAAAATCTCGGTTTTAAAGATATTTTGATCGGTGAATCCTTAAATGAATCTAGTAAACTGAAACTATTGGTTAATATTTTTGATAAAAAAGGGCTCGAATTATATTTTCATAATCTTACAACAATTGACTGTTCTCTAGTTGGTATTTCTGTTTGGAGAGCTTATTCTCCGAATCTTTCATCGTTGTATGGAGATGAGAGATTTCCCTACCATGGACAACCTCGCATTTGGGATGATGGCGTGTTTTTACAATACTTAGGACGAAATAAAAAAGGGTATTATAATAAGTTTCCACATTTTATGGGATAATACACTGAACATGAACGAATCTGAATTTATCAAAAACTTTTTCCAGTCTACCAATCTGACACCGGCCCGTCAGATAGATCTTTTTGCTCGAATTTCTTCCTATGGTGGAGGGGATAACCAGCCTCATACCGAAAAGCGTGATTTCTTGGGTTTACCGATGAAAAAATTCAATAACAAACTTCCTAAGTGGGATTCCTGTTGGAAACTGATTAACCAGAGAAAAACAGACCGTGATTTTACAAAAAATAAATTTTCATTTTCACATTTAGAAAAAATTATAGCTGCCTCTTTTGGGAAAAACAGAAAAACACTTGGTAGCTTTATGCATCGAACCCCATCGGCCGGCGGATTGTTTGGCTTACAGGGGTACTTTATCAGCCAGAGAGTAAAAGGATTAGAGTCAGGAATTTACTATATTGATGAAGAAAAAGAAGTATTATTTCAAATAGAGAAAACGCTTCCTTCAAATTTAGAAAAAATATTTTTTTATAATGACAATAATCTTTTTAAGAAATCAGCTGGAATTTTTATCCTCTGCGCAGACTGCACTTTAACGGTAAAAAAGTATGGAGTGAGAGCTATTCGATTTGGTCTACTGGATGCGGGGCATTGTATGCAAAATATCTGTTTGGCAACGGAAAAATGTAAAGGGAAAATCATTCCAATTGGCGGATTTGACGAAGAAAAGGTAGTTAATATTTTGAAAATAAAAAATGAATGGGAATTTCCCGTATATACAGCTATTTTGGGGAAATAGATTTTTAATTCTTTTTTATTAGTAGCCCAAGTAGTATTCTAAAATTTTAGCTGCCGCAAGATGGTCCGCTCGTTTTTCTTTTTTAGATTTAAACTTTAGGCCTTCTTGCGTTGAAAATTTTTCGTCCTGAAAGACCACTTTAACATTACATTGGCGTTTTATAGTGTTTCCCAACACACGAATAGTCTTACAAACTTGATTTTCCTGCTTGTTCGGAGAGATCGGTAATCCTAAAACAACCGTCTTTACTGATCGGTCATTTATCTCTTGTTCAATTTTTTCAAGGAAACCATCAGTGGAAGATACTCCAACGGGAAAAACACAACTTCCATCAGGTGAAAAGGCGATACCGCAAAACCTATCACCGTAATCAACTCCTAAAAGTGGTTCTTGTTGGCTATTCTTTTGTTGGTATTGGTTCCTTATCTGTAGATTGTTTAGATACGCTTTTAGCTGTTTCTTTTTTTGATTCATCAAGTACTACTTTACTCTTTTTTGGAGAAAAAACCCACTTAATAAATCCTATAAACTTTATGTCAGAGCCTTTCCAGTTCCACACTCGTTCTTGGTAGAAATGCCATTGTTCAATACCATAAAACCGATCAGCATAAGATCGAATTTTTCCAAAGTTTTTACGAAATCCCTCCAATCTTTTAGATACAAGAATCTTATATTTAGGGGTCGTAAAAATAATAGCTGGTCGCAAATAATCCAGCCGTTTACTAAGGATAACAATGTCTGATTTTGCTCCAGAAAACCGAATCTCCGCAATGGCCAAGTCGATATCATTCCGAGTAAAGTTTGAAAGGTTTAATTTTCCAGTTTGAGAGGAGTGCCATAATGATAGTGTATCAAAGTTTTTAGAGAAGTTTTGTCCAAAGAGAACCATATCATAATCTCGATCAGCCAGTGCCTTTAAAAAGTCTTTTGAATCGAGAACCTCTAAATCAATTTCAATATCCAGTTCTCTTTCCCATGTTTTCTTCATCTTCTGGGCCATTTGTGAGTAAATGGCTGGTTGTACCGATGTGATAAATTTTAGTCTGATAGGAAGCCCTTTTTTTCCGTTTGTTCGAAGTTCTTTCTCAATATTATAAGGGAATCCAAAATCTCTGAGTACTTTTCTTGCAGCCACAAAATCTGGCATCTGATCATCCGTTTCAACACCGCTAAAAAATAAGGGTCCATTAATTCGTTGCCATTCATCACTCATAAGATTTTCTGCTTGAAACGCTAAATTCATTGCTTTTCGAAAGTAGAGATTTTTGGTTACTTTTCGATCTAGGTTGAAAAATATACCTGTAAACTGGGGGAGGGAAAACTCGTAAGATTCATACTCACCGAATAACGTTTTTTCTATCTCGTTCATATTCACAAAAGGAACATGAGAAAATAAAGTTGGCCACGTGTGATTCTGTTTAAGGTTTTCAACACTGGGGTAAAGATAAAAAACTACTTGTTTTAAAAGAGGCTCTCTTCCATAGTAATATTCATTTTTTTTAAGAAAGACGCGAATCGTTCCATCTTCTTCTGGAACAATATTTTCCAGTTTAAATGGACCCGCTCCAATAGGATGCTCATTAAAGGGATAGTTTGGGTCATCAATTTCTTCAATTAGTATATTCTCGAAATAGTGTTTTGGAAGAATAGGCGTCGTGAGTAGTGATGGGAAAAAAACATTTCTTTCTGGCAAAGAAAACCTAACGGTATTCTTATCAATGATATTAACTTTCACGTACTCAAAAGCCTCCTTAAGCCCTTTATTTGAAAATCGTGGATGCTGAATAAGACTAACATAGGTAAACAAAACATCCTCTACCGTCACCGGTGTTCCATCTGAAAATTTTGCTGATTTTTTAAGCGTAAGCTCGTATGTTTTTCCATCAGCATCAGCCTTAAATTCCGCCAAACCGCTCTCAATCTGTTGGCTCACAGGATTGTACTGTAGTAACCCAGCAAAGACCAGTCGATCTATATCTCGATCAATAAGAGATGTTTTTGCAGCTAATGGGTTCATGTTTTTTATCCGTCCAACCGTCGCTTCGGTGTAAATACCTCCTTTAGCGGGAACAAATTTTGAATTTTCTAGAAAAAATTGGTACCAGAGATATAAAACAAAAGACAAGAGGATGAGTCCTCCTCCTAAGAGAATCCATATATGTTTTTTCCCAAAAAGAAGCGTTCGCCGAAAAAAGTTAAATCTTCTTCGGTTTATAAACTTTTTTCGTCGCATGAGTTTAGCCATTAATTTTTCACAATTAATTGTTCGATTAATAGTGAAATTCTTTAGTACAGCATTTTATAAACCGCTGCTCCAACAAAAACAAGCACTAAGAAGATGGTTAATTGGTGTAAAAAACGTTCTGCTCCACGTCGAGTTTGTGCAATTTCTTCCCCCGCTTCCTGTCCAGCCATAGAACCAAGTCCTCCACTTTTCTGTTGTAGAAGAATGACAATAATGAGACTAAGAGAAATGGTGATCATAAAGATGGTATAACCAGTCATGTTATTTTTAGTTAAATATCGATTTGATTCTAAAAAGAAAAAACCAATTAGCAAGTATTTATCGCTCAAACCAGTGTAAAATGGCATTGGCAAAAGCCAAGATAATTCCGACAAAGAAATAGGTTTCTGTATTGGCAATTTCGATCGTGATAGCTGGGATTTGTAAAAAGTTCACAACGTATTCCCAGAGCCAGAGAAGGGCGGCATTAAGCGCAATAGAGGAAAGACCAAGTGTTACAAAGTGAATAGGAAAGGTTAAGAGCCTTAACAGTGGTTTTACAAAAAAGTTAAGAAGTCCAAAAATAAAGGCAATAATAGGGTAGCTGATAATTTCTCCCTGAACGTGAAAGGTATTGGGGAAGACATACTGTTCAATCCCCCAAAAAATAGCTGAAGTTGCTAGAATATGAAAAACAATTTTCTGAATAAATCCCATCATCTTAATTATCAACTATAAGTTACTAATAATCAATTTTTTTGGGAAATAGCGATTGTAGTTTATCCACAATTCCCTAAAATTTATGTGAAATGAATACTTCAATACAAAAAAAACCGTTTAATCCAAATCTTAAAGTAGTGAGTCAAAACCCTCAGCGTCTTGCTTCGGGACATCGTCTATGTCCTGGATGTGGAATCTCCGTGATACTAAAACAAACACTTACCACCATTGAAAACCCGATTATTACCGCTAACGCAACGGGGTGTTCTGAGATTTGTTTTGGGGCTTATCCGTATACTTCATTTAAAACACCTTGGATTCATTCTCTTTTTGAAAATGCCTCGGCTGTTATTTCTGGTGTGGAATCCGCCCACAAGGCTTTGGCTCGGAAAGGGAAACTCACACAAAAACAAAAAAAAATAAAATTTCTCGCTATTGGTGGGGATGGAGCAACGTACGATATTGGTTTTCAATGGCTTTCAGGTGCACTAGAACGGGGTCATGACTTTGTGTATATTTGTTTTGATAACGAGGGATACATGAATACGGGATTTCAGAGATCTAGTTCAACACCTCGTGGATTTATGACTCACACCTCTCCTGTCGGACAACAAATAAAGGGAAAACCTCAGCACCGAAAAAATCTGACCAATATTTTAGCGGCTCATGATATTCCCTATGTCGCTCAGGCAAATCCAGCCAATTTTGGGGATTTAATGAAAAAAGCTCATCGAGCCTTTGAGGTTGAAGGACCAGCTTTTATTAACTGTTTTTCCGTCTGTCCTACTAATTGGAAATCTGATCCACAACAAGGCATGGTTATTTCACAAATGGCATCAGATTCAAACTTTTGGCCTTTATATGAAGTTGATCATGGAAAATGGAAAATCAATTACAAACCTCGTAACACAGAAGGGAAATTGGAAGAGTTTTTGGGGATGCAGGGGAGAACAAAACACCTGCTAAAACCTGAGAATGAAGAATTGTTACAAGTTCTTAAGAATAAAATAGAGAGCGATTGGCACTATCTAACAAAGATGGAGGAAGCCTTTCCGATGAATTAAAGATAACTTTAATAAGTATTGGTTATGCAAAAAAATTATGATCACACTTCCGAAAATAAGCTTTATGCTGACTGGAAACAGTCGGGGAAAATGCAGGCAAATAATCAATCCCAAAAGAAGGCTTTTACTATTCCGCTTCCGCCACCAAATGTAACTGGGCAGTTACATCTCGGACATGCGGCGATGCTAGCGATTGAGGATATTATGATTCGGTTTAAGAAAATGACGAACCATGAGGTTCTTTGGATTCCGGGGACTGATCATGCCGCCATTGCTACGGAAAATGTGGTACTCAAGCATCTCGGGGCAAAGTCTCGAGAGGAGTATAGCCGAGAAGAGTTTCTCGAACACTGTCGTGTCTTTGCACAAGAAAAACACGACACCATTACTCACCAGATGGAAAAAATGGGCGCTTGGCTTGATTGGTCACGAGAGGCTTATACCTTTGATGAAGAACGAAATTATGCGGTCAATACGATTTTTAAACGACTTTACGAAGATGGACTCATCGAACGAGGATATCGAATGATCAATTGGTCGGTTGGTGCTCAGTCAGTTTTGGCAGATGATGAACTAGAATGGGAAGAAGGCACCGCTCCGTTTTACTATATTCGGTGTGGAGAATTTGTAATTGGAACCGTGCGTTCAGAAACAAAATGTGCCGACAGCCCACTCATGCTTCACCCTGAGGCAATCTATGTCAAAATTACAAACTCAAAAGGAACCGAAACCTTTATTATATCAGAATACCTTTGGAGCGATCCTGAGCGATTCAACCAAATATTTAGCCTTATTCCCGATAAACACGAAGACTTTAAAGTGGTTAAAACCTATAAAGGAAAGGATTTGGAAGGACAAATATTTGAATACGATACTTACGCTGGAACACGAAAATTTGCAGTCATGTGTGATGCTAAAGTTATTGATCCGAAAAAAGGATCTGGAAGCATGACAATTTCACCCAGCCACTCGTCTGACGATTATGATTTAGCAAAACGTCTAAAGTTAGATGATTATTTTTTAGAAAAAATTGATTTTGAAGGAAAAATGACCGCCATTGCAGGAGAATGCGAAGGTCTTGAAGTGGAAAAGGCTCGAAAGGTATCGGCAAAAATTATGAAAGAAAAAGGGCTTTTAGTCGGCGTAGAAAAAAACTATAAAAACCGTGTTCCGATATGCTATCGTTCGGGGTGCGTGGTAGAACCGATGATCAGTCCACAGTGGTTTATTTCGGTTAACAAAGTATTTACGGATAGGTTTACGGGGGAACAAACAACCCTCAAAAAACAAATGCAAGAAGCCGTTCGCGGTGGACATGTAAAGATTATTCCGAAAAAATTTGAGAAAGAATATTTCCGATGGATTGATAATCTTCAGGACTGGTGTATCTCTCGGCAAATCTGGTGGGGACATCGGATTCCTGTTTGGTATGATAAGGATCATAATATTGTGGCAACTGGACCGCAAAAAAAAGAAGATGTTGATCCGACATGGCAACAAGATGAGGATACCTTAGACACATGGTTTTCTTCTGCTCTTTGGCCATTTTCGACATTGGGTTGGCCTGATGAAAAAAATAAAGATTTTGAAAAATTCTATCCCAATGATGTCCTTGAAACAGGCTGGGATATTATTTTCTTTTGGGTAGCAAGAATGATTATGTTTGGAAAGTACGCAACGGGAAGATATCCATTCCACACCGTTTATTTACACGGAATGGTGACGGATGAACACGGGAAAAAAATGTCAAAATCAAAAGGAAATGGAATTGATCCGCTTGATATGATTAAGGATTTCGGTGCTGACCCTATTCGACTAGCATTGGTAATTGGGTCAACACCAGGACAAAATATTCCAATCGGAGAAAACAAAATTAAAGGTTATCGAAACTTCGTTAATAAATTATGGAATGCGGGGCGATTTGTACAATTAACCGTTAACAATGGACCATTATCAATAAACCGAAGCTTCGATATCAAACCTGAATCTTTGGCAGAGAAGTGGATATTGGCTCGGTTTTCAAAAACAGCAAAGTTAGTGAAAAAAGACCTAGAAGAATATCGAATATCCAATGCGGGAGATAAGATTTACCACTTTGTCTGGGACGAGTTTTGTGATTGGTTTATTGAGGCGAGTAAACTCAAGCCAAATCCTGAATTTTTGGCAGGGTTATATGCTGAAATTTTAAAGCTTACGCACCCACTTTGCCCTTTTGTAACCGAACAGATCTGGAAAGACCTTTTGGGAAAACCTCAAACAGCAAATTCACTATTACTAGAAGAGCATTTTCCTGATCTTGATTTTCAGGATAAAAAATCTGTCGCTGAGTTTGAAAAAATCCAAAATCTGGTCAACGAAATACGATCACTTCGAGCAGAAAACAAACTGAATCCAAAGGAAAAGCTTTCCATGTCCGTAGAACCGCCACTACAAGATGAAGCAAGAAACCTTACTGAACGTCTTGCTGGCGTCGTATTTAATGACCTTGAAGACGATATGGCTCAAAAAATTATTACCGATGATCTCGAGGTTCTCGTCCAGATTCCTGTCGATGAAGCACGTCAACAAAAAGAAATAAATAGTCTGAAAAAAGAAATTTCAGCCCTTGAAGGAAGATTGTCTAATAAAAAATATATTGAAAATGCGCCTGAAAAACTGGTTAACGAAACCAAAGAAAATCTTGAAAAAGCAAAAGCAAAGCTTGCAAAAATAATCTAGTCTTTCCTAAAAAAAATCTTTAGAAAAAAAAGGACTGAAAGATTTCAGTCCTTTTTTGAAATGTTTTTTTCCAATGTATAAGTTTGTCTGAACTAAACAAGGTTTGCCAGATCCACAAGACGAGATGAGTAACCCCATTCATTATCGTACCACGATAGGACTTTTACCATATCATCAATAATCATTGTTTCTGAGGCATCAAATATTGTTGAACGACTATCGCATTTAAAATCAGAGGAAACTAATGGTCGTGTTTCGTATCCAATGATTTTTGGATTAGCTTCAGAGGCTTTTTTTATAGCTGCGTTTACTTCTTCTACGGACACCTTTTTTCCAACTTTAATCGTTAAGTCGACAAGTGAAACCGCTGGCATTGGGACTCGAACAGACATTCCATTAAGTTTTCCTTGTAGTTCTGGTAAAACTAATCCCAAAGCGATCGCAGCTCCTGTTGAAGTAGGGATCATATTTTCGGCAGCGGCTCGTGCTCGTCGAAGGTCCGAACACCCCATGTCTAGCAACCGTTGACTTGTGGTATAAGAGTGAACCGTTGTCATCAATCCAGACTTAATCTCAAAGTTTTCGTGTAAAACTTTCGTAATAGGAGCTAAGCAGTTTGTTGTACAAGAGGCGTTTGAAATAAGGGTTTCTTCCCCCGTAAGGGTGTCCTCATTGACTCCAAGAACAATGGTGGTAAACCCTTCAGACTTAGCGGGTGCTGAAATGACTACCTTTTTTGCTCCTTGAGCAAGATGCTTTCCGGCTCCTTCCTTTGTTCGAAAAACGCCCGTACACTCAAGAACGACGTCAATTCCCAGATCACCCCAGGGAAGATCCTCAATGTTTCGTGTAGAAAAATTTTTAATCGTAACACCGTTCACATCAATTGAATTCCCATCGCCAGCAAGAGATACGGTTTGAGCAAAGGTTCCAAAGTTCGTATCAAACTGTAAAAGATGAGCAGTTTCTTTAGGATCTGATGGGTCATTGATCGCGACCAACTCCATCGTATCAGCATGCTCTGTCAAAATAATTCGTGCAGCGGCACGACCGATTCGACCAAATCCGTTAATGGCTATTCGTTTTTTCATGAGAAATTAGTGGATAAATTTTGCCGTAATTATAAAGATTATTTCTTTTAGGCAAATACAATTTAGTGTATTTGATCTCTGGAAAGAATATCAATAACTTTATCAATTTCTGCGGGAAGTCTTTCTCGTGAAATCTGTTGTTTTATTTCTTGTGTTACCCATCCAGTACTCAGTACTAGGTTTTCCACCACATCTTGTTTTTTAAGGTAAAGAAAGTTCATCCTTGATTCATTTTTATAAGTCGCCTCTGTAATCTGAAATAAATTATAATTAAAATCTAATGGGATAATATTGTCCATTTCTATTTTTATATCTTTTGCATCAAAATACCGACGAACAGAATCCCTTTCTAAAATAGCTCGCTGTGTTTTTAGAGGAGGTCTTGTCGGTCTACCTCCCGAACTCCCTTGTTCACGGCTGGACATATCTTGGGCTTTATTACGAACAAAAGCCAGAAAGCCGATAGTTGGTCGTTTTGAAAGCCCTTTTTCTGACTCGTTTCCAACCGTTAAAATATCAAACTTTTGTGTTTTTATATTAAACTGCCCTGAAACTGGAAACCGCTCAAACTGAGCCTTAACAAATTTAAATCCATTTGCGGTTCTTGTTATCTTTATGTTTCTAGTGTTAATTTCAAAGGATTCAAGATAGTCAATAAGATTAACAATAGTACGAACTAAATTTTTACGAGCAGATTCAGTACCATCTTGACCACCCTTTATTCTGCTCAGTTCTTGTTCCTTCAATATTTTTTCATACTTCTTTTTATTATTAATAGAGGCAATAATTTCTTTTGTAAGTCCGGAACTTCCAATGTATCCAATCGTCTTAATAAGTTCAAACTCTGTAGTTGTAAAAATACGTCGTCCACGTTTTTTTGTAATCGATTCGATATTGAGTAGGTTGAAAATTTTCACCAAAGTACTTGATACTTCTGATTTATCTGATCGATTAATGAATTTATTAAGAAAAAATAGTATATCCTGTGCAGACTCAAGTGCTAGCTCCTCTTTTTTTTCGCCCTTTGCTATTATCATTTCCTTGTTAACAAGGTATCCGTAAAGTTCAAATATTTCGTTGCGCTGAAAGAATAATCTTTCTTTTTGTAGTTCAAATAAAAGACGTCGAAGTTTTGTCACTTTTACCTGGTCTTTAGCCGTAATATTTATTTTTTTTATCTCTTTTTTAATGTCAGATATACGTTCAAAGGCTTCTTGGTAGTGATTATTGGCCACTAGTAACTCAATTGAAGAAAACATTGATTCAACTCCTGACAACGAGCTTGTCGCATTCTTTTTATTCCAGAACTTAACAAAAACCTGGGCAGGATCATCAGGAAATAGATTTCTTAGCCATGCCTTATGTGCATTTTTAAATAAAGTCCACTTCTGTTCAATTTCTGTATCTAGTAACAACTTAAACCATAGTTTTTTTTCAAAACCCTTTGAAAATTCGTCCAAATACCGTTGAGCTTTCTCCGTATCATTTTCCTCTACCGCTTTATTAGCAAGAACAAACGGTTTAACAATTTCATTAAACTGTAGTAATCGTTTTTTCCCCTCTGGGTACCCAATTGCCAAAGTTGCCTGCGCCTTTTTGATAAAACCAATAAAGGAGCCTAGTATTCCGTCTGATTCAAACCAAATCCATGTGTGTGGTATTTTTTGAGCAAAATTTTTCATTTTGAAGTGGAGGTTGTTTTTCGACTTTATGGATTTTGCAATTAACACTTCTGTCGTATCATCATTGAGCGTATCCGCATTAACACTTAGGTCGACAATAAAAGGTTGCATTCTAAGTTCTTTTTTGAGCTTTGTGTAGTAGAGCGAACCTGTTTTGTCTGTTATTAGATCATCATGAATATCCAAAAACATATTAGAAGGAAGGGTGAATGGAGTCTCAGCATTTTTAAAAAACAGGTCTATTGAGTGATTAACCGCGTATACTCTGGTTCGCTTTTTCTTTTTATCTCTGGTTATGAAAACAGAGGATCTCGGCATATTGATATAGAACTTTCCAAGTTTAAACAGAGCAACTTGAGGTGTAAAGTCGCCACTATCTTTAAAACTTAGATCAAAGCTTTGTTCCGCTCTTTTAGTATCTTTCTCACTTACAAACTGAGTTGATATAAAAATAGGACCCGAAATTATTTCACGTTTCCCATCGTTAAAATCTATCTTACTACCTGGATAAAAACGAAAAAACTCAAAATCCGTTGAAAGAATCTCCGTCACTTCTCCTTTTGGCACAGCATCAAAATCAATTCGTTCTACATCAATAGCTTTTTGGAAAGGATCTTCGATACTATTTTTAAATTCAAATCGTGCATTTTCAGCCAAAAGAATAGCTCCAAACACGAGTAGTCCAGCGGCAAAAGTAAGCACCGTTCTTCCAAAATTCATTTATTTTTTGATATAAATCATTACATTATACCAAAATAAACCATTTTTTTCAACTAGATTCTCTCAATCTTGAAGCCAATATCTCCATTTTCATTCTCTCCAAAATCAATAGTGTGATTTTGTAGTATTTTTAAACTTTTTTTATCGAGGAAAAGATTTATGCCTTCCGACTCGATAACAACGTCTCCTTTTTCAGGGGTTTCAAGAAAATCTAAGAAGTAATCTAACTCTCCTTGTTCATCATCTACTTGAATTTTGAAACCAAACCCAACAGCCTTTTGTGCTTCTTGAAATTCTAGTATTTTTTCTTTTGCCTTTGGAGTAATCGTTGGATTTTTTGGAGAACTATTCCCTTCGAGAAGAGCTAGGTTTTCCGCGGCATCGTTTAGATCTTGAAGGAGTCTATCAAGATCACTCATATCCATACCATGACCAAGTACACCCTGTTCGACAGTTTCGTAAATATTGATATGGCATCCCGCACAAGCCAGTCCGTGTGCCGCAAAAATTTCTTGAGCTTCTGGCATTTTATCCAGCACTTCTGAAATAAATTCTTTTCCGGTAAAGGTTTGTTTTTCAGCCATGTTCTAGGTGTCAATAACGCTAAAAATATCACTCGAAAAGTGGTTAACCGTTACCCCTAAAGCAATGCTTCCGAGAGATAACCATAAAAGCCCTTTCCCCACTGATTTCATTGATTCTCCTAATTTTTCTAACATCGCCTTCTTTATAACGTTAAACGTGACTATTTCAAAAACTTTTCATGTACTTTTCTTAAGTCAGAATTCGCGACATGCGTGTATATTTGTGTGGTTGAAATATGGCTATGTCCAAGCATTTCCTGTACCGAACGAATATCTGCCCCATTACGTAAAAGCGTTGTTGCAAAAGTATGTCGGAGTTTGTGAGGAGTTACCGGCTTGGTAATGCCACAAAATTTTCCACGATTGGAAACCATAATTTCAATGGCTGTTCGAGAAAGACGACGAGATTCTCCCTGATCTTCAAATTCATCTTTTCGAGAACGAGCATTAATAAAAAATGGTTGAAAATTATCGTTTCTCAAGGCTAAATAATCTTTCAAAACCTTGACACAATGATCGGTAAGATAGACCGTCCGAACTTTTCGTCCTTTTCCCATAACTGAAAATTCTTTCCTTTCCAGATTTACATTTTCACGATTGAGTGCCACTAACTCTGATATTCGTAGACCTGTAGAGAACAACATTTCAATGATAGCTTGGTCTCTCGCATCAACCAGTGGATTTTTTCCTTTTTTATAATTTCTGAAAAGCGTAAGTTCTTCTTCCTTTAGACCAGAAACATCACTTGGCTTAGTCTTTAGAATCTCAACTTTTTCTGGGTTTAAAACCGTATCAGATAGCTCTCTTTTAATACAATACTTTAAAAAACTTCGAATCGGAATCAGATAAATATTTTTAGTTTTAGCCGAAAGTGGTTCGCCTTTTCGGTTTGTCTTGGCAAAGATAATATCTTGGAAAGCCTCTATATCATCAATCGTAATATCCTTTATTTTTTTATCTGGAGTAAGTACTTCCGCAAAAGCATAGAGTGATTTTTCGTAATTTCGAATTGTATACGACGAAGCATTCTTGACCCCTTTGAGGTGGCGGAAGTATCGAACAAGGGCTTCGGTATATAACATTGTGTTAAGTATACCTAATCCCTGAAATAAGAAAACTGGAGCCGCCGATGGGATTTGAACCCATGACCCCGACCTTACCATGGTCGTGCTCTACCCCTGAGCCACGGCGGCGTATGTTTACTGTAAAAGTGTCTTTTTCAGTACTTTAATCTTATTATCATTCACTGTTTCTAATTCATACACGATAGGAACCCCCGTTGGAATTTCATAACTGGGAATGGCTTCATCTGATATATTTTCCAAGAATTTACTCAGTGCTCGTAAAGAGTTTCCGTGAGCTGAGATAATAACCGTTTTCCCTGCGGTAATATGTGGTACAATAGTCGTATGGAAAAAAGGTAAGACTCGATCAAGTGTATCCTTGAGACTTTCTCCATTAGGCGGTTCAATATCAAAACTTCGTCGCCAAAGATGAACCTGTTCTTCCCCAAATTTTTCACGAGTTTCGTCTTTGTTCAGTCCCTGAAGGTCTCCATAATTTCGTTCGGCAAGTTCTACATTATTTGAAAAAACAGGAAAACTACTCCCACTTTCTAACTCAATAAAGTGCTCTTTTTCGTGAACTATTGGGAATTCTGGGTGCTTGAATACGGGCCATTTATCCCCTTTATTAAAACGGAAAATAGTGGTCAGAGTAGCAATGGCTCGAATTTGATGAGAAGTAAAGGCGACATCAAAGGTATAACTTTCCAAGAGTTTTCCTGCCTTTTCAGCTTCTGCCCAACCTTTCTCCGAGAGAGGAACATCCACCCACCCCGTAAATCGATTTTGAAGATTCCATTTCGATTGACCATGCCGAACGAGGATAAGTGTACTTTTCATGATTATTGACTAGTGGTTCGCTATTAACAGCTAATTTTTTATAACTTTTTTCCAAACTTTTCAAAGAATATCAGATCATCGACTTCTTTGCGAGGTAATTGGGGTTTTTCTTTTTCTGGAATCCCTTTTCCTATTGGAACGAGGAGGATTGGTATGTAGTCTCTAGGAAGTTCAAGGAACTTAGCTAGTTGTGGTTGGGAAAAACCCATCATTGGACAAGTGGAAAATCCCATATCTTCTGCAGCGTACAGTAGTGTTGCCGCTACGATCGCTCCATTTCTCAAAGCCATCTGTCTAAGTCGACCTTCAGCACGGTGTTTGGTAAAGGTATGTTTATACGTTGGCACTTTATCCTCAGTACAGTAACCATATCGAACCCAGTCCTGAAGTAAGTGATCGGGGTCCTCAACAATTTTTGTATGACCAATGACAACGATGACATTGCCAGCCTCGATAACGTGTTTTTGACCAAAAGCAATAGTACTGATTTTTTCCAGTGATTTTAAATCACGAATGAGAATAAACTTCCATGGCTGTGCATTGTATCCAGAGGGCGCGAATCGAGTGACTTCGATAAGTTTTTTAAACTTTTCATCAGATAGTTTAAAGTTTGGATCAAAGTGATGTGTAGCTCGTCTTTTCTTTACTAGTGTTTCAAAGTTCATTGTTAAAATTATACAAACCAAATGACACTTTATCAAAACATTAGCCATAAATTATTAGCACGAATAGTACTTTAAGTCTACGGAGCCTTTACCTTTTCCTAAAAGTTTACTACTTTTTTAGGACTTTGTATTACCTGATCGTCACCACGAAGCTTTGTCGTAATCCGAAGCTCAACTCGTCCACTCGCAACCGTTTTAGGAATTTGTAGCTGTTTAAATTTTGAAAGCTGTGTCCACTTTTTTTGGAAAAGAACTCGGTTTCCTTGTTTGACGGTAAAAGTTGACGATTCAATACTTTTTGGAAAAGGGAAGATTAAGTCAATGGAAGTTGATCCTCTATAACTCGTAATTTTATCAATAACAGGAATTTTAATATTTTTTTGTATTCGTTCTCGGTCAAAAATAATAGGAAGTGCCTTTTGAGATATATTTCCATGAGTGTCTACGGCTTTCACCCGTATAAAGTGTCGTCCAAGTTTACCTCCAATCTTGAGTGTTGTTTTATAAGGTGGTTTGTCCACTGTATCGAGAGACTTTTTATCGAGGATAAACTCAACCGATTGTACACTTGATTCCTTATCAACAACATCAACGAGAACTTCTATTTCACTATTAATGGGAATTTTTTGATTTCCGACTGGCCCTAAAAAGATAATACTTGGTCCCATACGGTCCTGATCTAACTTTACGTTAATCTCTTGTTGAGTGTAGTTAAGCAACTTATCAATAGCAATGACTTTAATGGTATGCGTTGAACCAAGTTTCATTGTTTTTGGAATAGTTACCTTTGCCGAGTAAGGCTGTTTGGATTTCTCTGTTATAAATTGATCATCAAGGTAAAATTCAACGGATTTAATACCAAAAGTTGATGTAGCAGAGGTCTTTACCTCAATTATACCAGGGGCGATAGTACCTCTATTTTTAGGGGAAAGAATTTTAAGTTTCGGTGGATTTTTTTGCGTGAATTCATTATGAACGTCATCTCGAAGTTGAGCAATTCTTGTAACTAAGTCTAATGACTGAGAATCTTCTTCTGATTCAGCTTCAATTTCTTCTTCTGTTACTTCATCCCAAATGGTTCCCAAACTAGTTAAAAATTTTGCGTGTTTGTTGAGCCATTCATCAACAGGTCTTTGCCAACTTGGAGCATTTGGACGAAGTGAAGACAATTGTAAAACTTGTTTTTCAACTCGAGCAAATTGTGGCGTGAACTCTGTGGCAGGACGTCCTGAAATCTTATCGATTTCAATAGTTTTGACAGAATCATCTAACGCTGCTGGAACTCTTCCTTTGATAAAATAGCCGTTAACACGAAGACTTTCTGGTGTTTTTTCTGTAGCAATTTTTCCTGAAAATTTATTAACCACTCTCACTACTAGTGGAATCGATTTATCGTACTCTTTTTGGGGATCGGCCCCCTCTTTTACGAGTTGTTCATGGGCATCAGTCATAAACTTTTTCCAAATTGGTGCCGCTACCGTTAGTCCAGTAGCACCAGCCGCCATCGGTTTCCCTCTATTATTTCCCACCCAAACACCGGCAACAAGATGTGGTGTAAACCCAATAGTCCATGAATCGCTTGGGGTGAGGATTGTTTCCGGATTTGTTTTGGTATTGATTGGTAAGTTTTTATTGAAATTTGGGTTTTTAATAATTCGATTTGAAGTTCCTGTTTTCGCTCCATTATTGTACTTTTCCAGTTGTAATAGTTTATTCCAGTCAAAGCCATCGGTTGTTGGTCGAGTGGTTTCATCGGTTAAGATATTTCGGACTAGGGCTGCAACACCACTATCAATACCAGGTTTTTTCTTCGATTCGATATCCACTTTTTCTAGAACTTTTCCACTAGTATTCCGAATCTCAAGAATAGCTGTTGGTTCGTAATAACTTCCGTCACCCGCAAATACCTGATAAGCACTAATATGAGAAAGAGGAGTAACTTCTCCTACCCCTAGTCCAATACTTACTCCATTTTTTTTAGGATCACCAGAAAGCTCAATTCCAGCTTTCCGTGCGAGAGTAAACACATTTTTTAATCCAGCTAAAACAGCCATTTTTACAGCAGGAATATTAAGACTTTGGTTAAGAGCACTACGTGCTGAAACAGGACCTGAAAACCTACCGCTAAAATTCTGTGGTTTATAATTCCCTCCAAAATCCGTTTCTACATCCCAAATAACGGTTGAAGGAGCATATTGTTTAAGAAAAGCGGCAGCATAGACAAATGGTTTAAAACTTGAACCAGGTTGACGTTTTGAGGTGAGAACATCAACTTGTCCGTCATTTTCAGTGTCATTAAAATCTTTTCCTCCAACATAGGATAAAATTTCCCCTGTTCCATTTTTTATCGCCAAGAGGGCGACATTACTAGCACCATAAGTATCAAGATAGTGCTTAGATTTTTCAGCAATGGTTGTCTCAGCAATTTCTTGTAGTGTGGGATCGATTGTTGTAAAAATACGAAGACCTCCTTGTCTCAAAAATTCTTTTCCATATTTTCCCTCAAGTTTTTCTAGAATATAAAAAACAAAATGCGGAGCTTTAATATCGGCTTGAGCTCTTTTAAAAACAGCATCTTGAGCGTTCCCAAAGGCATTAGAAAACTCTTTAAAGCTAATCATTTTTAAATCAAGCATTCGTTTCAAAACTAAGTCCTTTCGTCCTTTTCGCCATATTCGTTCTCCTGTTTCGGCTTCATAATCATAATAACCCATTAAAAGTTCTCGGTTTGACCCATAAGGATTATAGCGACTTGGGGCATTAGGAAGTCCTGCTAAAATAACAGATTCCGATAGTGTTAAATCTCGAGCGGATTTTCCAAAAAAGGTTCTGGCTGCAGCCTCTACACCATGAGCGTTACTACCATAAGGAATTTTATTAAGGTAAAGCTCTAAAATTTCATCTTTTGAGTAATACCATTCCATTTTTATCGCGAGTAACAATTCTTTTAATTTACGTGAATAAGTGTGCTCTCGCTGAAGAAAAGTATTGACGACAAGTTGTTGAGTAATCGTGGATCCTCCACGAGCAGGACCAATTCCAAATTGGTGTAAAACCGCTTTTATAATAGCTCCAATATCAAATCCAAAATGATGATAAAACTGATCGTCTTCAATCGCAATTGTGGCCTTGACCATCCAGGGGGAAATTTCAGACAAAGGCAGGTAGTCTCGGTTTTCATCTCCGTGAACGGTATAAAGGATATTTTCCGTTAGATCCGCTTTCGGATCTTGGTTGATTTTATCGAGAGCGGCTCGATCGTAAATAATAGTTGATTCAGCAAAGTGTAATTGATCTGCCTCCCGAACATCTGGTAAAAAAAAGGCAGCATAAACAAAAAGTCCGCTAAAACAAAGGATACCACTGAAAACCAAAAACTTAATCCAAGGAAGTTTTTTATTTTTCTTTCGAAAAAATTTTCTTTTACATTTTTGCCAAAGGCTCTGCTTTCTCCTAAATCTTGTGATTTTCATCCTCCTATGTTTATAGGAAAATTTATCATTTTGCAACTCGATATTTTGCTGTTAGTATAGAAGCAATGAAAATTTCCCCTTCGATTCTCGACGCTGATTTCAAAAATCTTCAGGCAGAGCTTGATTCAATTGCTACCGCTGATAGAGTTCATCTTGATATTATGGACGGACATTACGTTCCCAACTTGAGTTTTGGAGCTCCAGTTTTGAGGCGGTTAAGCTACCCAGTGAGAACAGAAGCCCATCTGATGGTTAACAATCCTGAAAACTTTTTTGATATGTTTTTTGAGATCGGCTGTAAAACAATCACCTTTCATATTGAAAACACAGGAAAGGCTCGAGCTCTAGATCTGCTAAAACAATTACAGAAAAAAGGTCTCAAAGCAGGTATAGCACTTGATGGATTTACCTCAACAAACTTCCTCAGTGATGAAATTTTACAGATCGCAGATCAAGTATTACTCATGTCAGTTAAGGCTGGATTTGGTGGACAGTCGTTTATGCCTGAGGTTTTGGATAAAATAAAAACACTTCGACATCGAGGGTTTGGGAAAGAAATTGAAGTTGATGGGGGGGTAACATTGGATAATGTTGAAGCCTTACAAAAAGCGGGGGCGGATATCGTAGTTGTTGGAAGCTTTTTGATGAAGGAAAAGTCTGAAAGAAGGTCCGAAACTATTAAAGCCTTCCAGTGTATTTGAAAATTTCTTGATAAACTAAAAACCCCCTAAAAGGGGGCTTTTATAATAGACCAAAATAGGTTTACTGCGATTAAGCAAGTTCAACCGTTGCTCCAGCGTCTTCAAGTTTTTTCTTGATTTCTTCTGCTTCGTCTGGTTTAGCGCCTTCTTTGATGTTTCCTCCGTTTTCGGCAAGAGCTTTAGCTTCTCCAAGCCCAAGTCCTGTGACTTCTCGAACCACCTTGATCACAGCGATCTTTTGTGCTCCACAGTCTTTAAGGACAACATCGTAAGCTGATTTAGCTTCCTCCTCCTCAGCTCCACCAGCAGCTGGTGCGGCAACCGCAACGGCTGCTGAAGCTGAAATTCCGTACTTTTCTTCAAAGTACTTTGCAACGTTATTGGCTTCAATAACGGTTAGTTTTTCAATAGCGTCTACTACTGATTGCTCTCCTTTTGAGAGTTCAACGGTAACAGTTGTTTCGTCTGACATGTTTTTTTTAGTTAAAAAGTTAGTTAATTTAGTAATTTTTGAGTTTTAAGTGCTCGGTGAAAGATTTTTTATAGAAACACTAACAAGCCTAAAACCTAAAACTTTAAAGAGGCTACGTTGTAGCATATTTTTCCGCTTCCTTAAGAGAAAGCGTAATACCACGAAGTCCGTGAGTAAGCATTGAATGAATACCTTTGGGTCCGTGTCGAAGTGTCGCAATAATTTTCGCGTAAGATTCTTCTTTGCTTGGAGTATTGGCGAGAATAGCGGTTGCCGCTTCGTCCAATAATTTCCCTTCAAAAATTGCTCCAGAAAAATCGAAAATAGAAGTTTTAGTTTCTTTATTTCGAGTTTCTTTCTTGAGTTTTTTAATAGCGGCAGCTGGGGCAATCGCATCAGTTTCAGAAGTGATTACGGCTACAACGCCATTAAGATCTTGTGCAGAAAATTCGGCTAACTTTGTATTTTTCGCAGCAAGAGCGATAAGGGTCTTCTTGATAACGGTATACGTCATACCATTTTCACGAAGATCTCGTCGAACAAGCTGAACTTGGTTTACGGTTGCTCCATCGAATCGAACAAACGCTACGCCAGCAGCATTTTTAAATTTCTCTTCAAGAGCCGTAAGTTGTAATTGTTTTTTTGATTTACTAGTTGCCATTAGTATAAAAAGTAAGTTTTTGTTTGTGTCAAAACTTACGAGATACATGGAGCGACCTAGAATCGATTAACGACTGTCCACAGTGGATCAACGTAAACGATTTCTCCGTCTCGGCCAGAAATTAAGCACCGAAATGCACTGGCGGTCTTTGACTACACAAAAAATCTATTTATTTCATCACGTCTGTCAAATAAATTTTACTTCGCAAGCGCTAACACCGTTTTCTTTTTGAGAATAATAGCTTCCGCATCCTGAATCATTCTTTCTATTTGTCCACCGTAAGAAGTAATATGATGGTCGTAGAGTTTCGCTTTGCTTAGTTCTTTTTGCATAGATTCAATTCTTTTTTCTACTTCTGCATCAGAAATTGGAGCACGTTCACGTATACGTTTGACAAGCGTTTCGATACTTTCAGCTGGTTTTAGAAAAATTGATTCATAGTCTTTTCGATCTAAAATTTCACGAGCCTGAAGAAAGCCCTGTACATCAAATTCACGAATGACAACTTTTCCATTTTGAGCTGGTTCAAGGAGTGGTTTTTTGAGGGTTCCATACATATTCCCACCATGAACGATAGCGTACTCAAGAAAATCACCGTGTTTAATTTTAGCTTCAAATTCCTCCTTTGAGATAAAGTAGTAAGTTTTCCCCTCAACCTCTCCTGGACGAGGAGATCGGGTGGTACAGCTCGGAGGAAATTCCCATTCAGGATGTCGTTCTCTCAGTGCATCAATAAGCGTTCCCTTCCCTACGCCAGAGGGCCCCGAAATGAAAAATATTTTTCCTTTGTTCATTATGAAGACTATATAAAGAGAAACACAAAAGTCTAGTCTAACCCTTCAAGCATATCCTCCGCAAATACCCAACCAATATTTTTGTCTATCCACTGTTCTTTTCGCGTTTTTTTTACATTAGGCTGTACTTCTGATGTTACTTTCTTTGGCGTATCAAAGGACGAAACCACCTCCTTTGGTTTTTCAAGAGATGCCCAAAATGTTTCTGGGGCTTGTTCAATAAAGTCATCAAAAAAATCATCCTGTTGAGGGTTGATTTTTACTTTAGAGGAATCGGTAAGAATATTCTGAATAAAGGTTTTGGCGTCTTTACGACTACCACCACTAGAAGTCCCACCAGTAGGAATAACTTCAAATATCTGCTGTGCAGTACTGGTTTGTCCGTTGTGATCGGTTACGGTTAGTTTTACGGTATGAAGTCCAATATCTTCAATTTTAAAAAGTTTTGGGTTTGCCTGAGTTGAAAAGACAATGTCATCAAGTTCCCACTGATACTGCATAATATCTTTTACCCCGTCTAAATCCGTCGACTGCTCACCTGTTAGGTTTACTGAAAAAGGAGGCTTCCCCTTTGTTTTCCCTGATCCTTGAACCGTTATTATGGCTTTGGGAACATGGTTAACCATATCATTTTGAGAATTAGGGCTCCCATTGAAGTGTCGAAAAAAATCTTCATAGGTATCTGAATCGATATCAAGGTCTTTACGAGCAATTGACTCATTTGGAATCAAATCCTTTATTTCAAAACATTC
Source organism: uncultured Candidatus Peribacteria bacterium (assembly GCA_964468965.1). Taxonomy (GTDB): domain Bacteria; phylum Patescibacteriota; class Gracilibacteria; order UBA4473; family UBA4473; genus JALWQU01. The sequence goes on along the minus strand of CAYXXA010000009.1, from coordinate 2,132 downwards.
AGAATGCCAGTTTGCCGTGTTTTTATCGACTCGTTTTTGTTCAGTTTGGCTGAGTTTTTTATTTTTATAACACACAAAATCAACTGTCTTTTCGTAAGAAGTATCGGAGAAGGCAATTAGTTCAACCGTTCCAGATCCAGCAGAAAGCCCTTCTTTTTTATGAGAGTAAACTTCATACGGGGCTGTGTTTTTTACAATACCAGTTAAAGGCTTTCCGACCCAAATCGTTAAAAATTGACCTGGTGAAACCCAAAAATCATCAGTAAAATAATAAAGAGGCGTTCCATTGTGTTTAACTTCTAGGTACTTTAAATTTATACGTTCGTCACCTTGAACCACATAAAGTTCAATAAAATCACCACCTTTGTTTGCCTCACGATCGGGAGAAATTTCAGAGATAACGATTTTGAAGTCAGCGGGAAAACTTGGGGACTTTTTATTGGGAAACCCTTTTGTGTGTTTAAATGAAGGGTTTACATCTTTTCTAAAGAGAAGTGGATAGAGGCGTTCTTTTAGTGGATCCCAATTAAAAACTTCTGAATAGGCATATTGTTTTCGTGTTCCAGATTTTCCCTTCGGGTAGGTCACGGATGACAATACGGCTCCTAATTGGTCTAGAATTTTGAGAGAACCACCCGTATTCTTCAAAGAAACAGGGGATCGAATCCAGGTAAAAAAAGTTTTCTCTACAGGAAGAAGAAAGAGCCCATCAGCGGAAAATCCTGATCCTGTTAGCAGTGTTGTCTTCTCTGGAATGACTAGCTTATCACGAACCGCACCAATACTTTTCACCGTTTTTCCATTACTAATACGCCACTGACTTATATCGATAACTTCGTCTGATTGTACAGAAAATTCAAACCATTCTTCCTCATTGCCAACCTTAAAAGGTTGTATTTCGGTAATCTGAACATCAACCGCATAAACCACCGTTGTGAACAGTATAAAAAGCCAAAAGATTATTTTTTTCATGGAGGGGGAAAATCCTCTTTCATACTTAGAAAAAAGGTTATGGATCACAAGCCCCTATTTTAACTTTTTCTTAATCTTTCTCGTGTCAAAAAGACCCATTTCCACTTTTGCCAATTGGGAGCTGAGTAGATTTTATTTCTCTCTTTAATTTTTTTCGCAGTGGGTAAAAGGGTTGATTTTTCCTTAATAAATACGAGAACCTTCTCCCCATCGAGTTTTTTCCCCATTTGAATTTTGGCTTCTTTTTCTACGCGTTCCGGTGTTTTGAGATAAGCCAATTCTCTCTTCTTTCGTTCTATTTCCGCCTCCATCTCAATATTAGCTTCTTTGATTTTTTCTACTTCACGGTTTATTTTTTTGGATTTGTGTAAAAAGCTTCCAATTTGGTAAAGTAGTAGAAAAAGAAGCATAAAAACCGCAACAAGCGTAATTACATTTTTAGGAGAATATATTTTGCTTTGGTGTGTCTGCATTACGCTTTTATTAGTAACAAATAATAAATAATTATCAATCTTTTATCGACTATTGAGCTTCGTAAGACATTTATCATGAATTTCTATTTTTCATATTTGAGTTCTTGAGATGGTTTTTCTATACTCAGATCATGTTGCTTATCATCGGCCTTGGAAATTATCCAGCAAAGTACAAGGATACCCGTCATAACTTTGGTTTTTTGGCAATTGAGGCGCTGGTGAAAAAGTTTGGCTTTAGCGACTGGCGGTTTGAAAGAAAATTTTTTGCGGAATTATCTATTGGTGAAATAAAAGGACAAAAAGTTATCGCTTGCAAGCCACAAACTCTTATGAACTTAAGTGGTAAATCAGTGCAGGCGCTTACTAATTTCTATAAAATTCCAGCTGAGAACTGTATTATTTTATCCGATGACCTAGACCTGCCTTTTGGAATTTCTCGTTTTAGAGAAAAGGGTTCGGCTGGTGGACAAAAAGGATTGAAAGATGTTTTGAATGTTCTTGGAACATTGGACGTACGACGAGTGAAGTTTGGGATTGATGCCCCACATCGTTCACAAATGCCAACCGATAAATTTGTTCTTTCGAAATTTTTACCAGAGGAAAAGGCAAAAATACCACAAATTACAAAGGCAGGAATTGAAAAGCTTTTATCTGCACTATAAAAATAAGTTGACAGATATGTGGAAT
>CAYXXA010000008.1:33693-36327 GCA_964468965.1 uncultured Candidatus Peribacteria bacterium | reverse complement strand
AAAATCAAAATCACCCAAAGTTTGTAGCAGATGACAATATTCCAAAGCCAGTTATCAGAAACATTACACCCCTCTTTTTTGAACTGAATGACATGGTTATCTTCGGGGTTATTCCATTTAGAATCAACTTCGTTAGGTGATTCCGCTGGTTGTGTGTTTAGTTCTTCTTTTGTGACCTTTGGTTGAGGATTTGCTGTCGGAGTGGAGGTTGTTTTCGTTTCTCTTTTTTTGGCGAGGGCTTCCGCTTTAGCTTTTTTGAGCTCTGCCAATCGTTTTACCTCGACTTCATTGATAAGTGGATTTGTTTTGAGGATAAACCACTCTTTTCGGTCATCAATACCATCTCCATCCGTATCTTTATTTCGGGGATTGGTACCGAGTTCATGTTCGAGTTGATCGTCGAGACCGTCACTGTCGGTATCGGCTACTCGTGGGTTTGACCCAAAATCAATTTCCGCTCCGTCTAGTAGTCCATCGCTATCCGTGTCAGGATTCAAAGGATCAGTTTTGTAATCCTTTTCGTCTCGATCAGAGAGTCCATCATTGTCATCATCTGGATCAGTGTTATCACCAGCCCCTGTACCGTCGGAGTTTATGCTATCTCGTGGATCAAGAGGAAGTTGGTCGTTTTTGTCACTAATACCATCGCCGTCAGTATCGACTTTATTCGGATCGGTTCCTAGATCGATTTCTTCTTTATCGGTGAGTCCATCGTCATCACTATCGGGGTCGAAAGGGTCGGTTTCATACTTTTTTTCATCAACATCGAGGAGGCGATCATTATCATCATCTTTATCAACATTGTCCCCCAATCCATCATTATCGGCATCATGGGCTTCATCTTTGTTGAGTGGGAAGTGATCAAGCGAATCATTGACACCATCGCCATCAGTATCAGCAAAAAGGGGGTTGGTCCCAAGATCAACTTCATCTTCATCGGCTAAGCCATCTCCATCATCATCGGTATCGGTATTGTTCCCAATACCATCATTATCCGTATCTTCGTGTTCATTGGGATCAAGTGGAAATTGGTCAAGTGAATCATTGACGCCGTCTCCATCAGTGTCTGGATTATGTAAACTTGTTCCGAGTGATTGTTCGTCTTCATCGGTCAGTCCATCATTATCGCTATCATTATCGGCATTATCACCAATACCATCCTTATCTTGATCGGTTTGTTCTTGTGGATTTGTTGGAAAGGCGTCATCTTTATCATTTATGCCGTCACCATCGGTATCGACCTTTAGTGGATCAGTTCCTTGTTTTATTTCTTCGGTATCGTACAGACCATCATTATCATCATCACTATCGGTATTATTACCAATACCATCGCCATCTGTATCCGTTGACTCGTTTGGATTTAAGGGGAAAGCATCTTGGTCATCATTGACACCATCATTGTCATCGTCATTATCGGCATTGTTTCCAACACCATCACCATCCGTATCAATTGATTCGTTTGGATCAAGTGGTAGTTGGTCATCTTTGTCGCTAATCCCATCATGGTCGGTGTCATAGACGAGAGGATCTGTTTCAGTTTCGTCAACATCAAGGATTCCGTCATTGTCGTCATCGGGATCAGCGTTATTACCAATACCATCACCATCGGTATCTAATGTTTCAGAAGCATCTAAAGGGAAATCATCATTAGCATCGGGAACATTATCATTATCATCATCGAGGTCTTCAGAGTTAAAAATACCATCGCCATCGCTGTCAATATCATTAGTGAGACGTAGATTAGCTTTGTCTTCACTAAACAGGCTATTTTCCCAAGGTTGCTCGGTAATAACGGCTTCAATGTTATATTCACTAGGACTAAGAAACTGAATATCTGTCCAGAGTGAATCTGTACTATTACCTTTTATGTAGATGGGAATATCTTTTTGAAGAATGGTCTGTGTTGGAATATCTCGAAACGTAACCCACCCAGTGAAATCATCCTGACTATCGTTACTGGATCGTAAATAAACTCGAGCGATTTTTCCTTGTTGTATGATAAGATTTCCCGTTTCTGAATTTTTAAGATCGGATTGTCTGAGAAATAAATCAGCTGTTATGGTGGCATAGGTGGTCTGAAAAAAAAGAAGTGATGCGAGAGCGAAATACTTAAGTTTATTCATCTTATTTTAATTATGAAATCAATATCGATTTTGAATCAAGCCCTAGTTTTAATCGTACTTCTGCAAGTTTCTTATTGGCTATTTTACTTGCTTTTTCCGCGCCTGTTTTTAGGATTTGTTTTACCAATGCTGGATCATTTTCAAATTTAGTCCGACGTTCTCGAGCCTCAGCAAAATAATCCCAGATCAGTTCAAAAAGTTGTTTTTTACTTTCGCCGAACCCAATTTCCCCCTTTCGGTATTGTGATTCGAGTTTAGCGTAGTTTGGATTTTCAAAAAGTTTATGAAAGGCCATTACATTACAGGTATCAGGGTTTATAGGTTTTCCAAGTTCCACTGAGTCAGTTTTTATCGACATGATCGCTTTTTTAATCTGTTTTTCTGGTCCAAAAATAGGAATCGTATTGCCATAACTTTTGGACATTTTTTGACCATCTAAGCCCAGAATCGTTTGAACATTTTCATCTATTTGAGGCTCAGGGAGGACAAACGTTTCGCCAAATTCATGATT
>CAYXXA010000008.1:0-33593 GCA_964468965.1 uncultured Candidatus Peribacteria bacterium | reverse complement strand
CATTTTCATCTATTTGAGGCTCAGGGAGGACAAACGTTTCGCCAAATTCATGATTGAATTTCCCCGCGATATCACGTGCCATCTCCACGTGTTGTTTTTGATCTTTTCCGACTGGAACAAGATTGATATCGTACAGTAAAATATCGGCTGCCATTAGTACTGGATAGGTAAAGAGTCCGACATTAGCTGAAATCCCATTAGCAACTTTATCTTTGAAGGCATGACCACGTTCTAAAACGCCCATGGGTGTACGGCAAAGTAAAAACCATGTCAGTTCTGTGTGCGCAGAAATATCAGATTGTCTGTAAAAAGTAGATTTTTCAGGATCAATACCAAGGGCTAAGAAATCTAAAATTACGCTTTTTTGATTATTAGAAAATTCTTCAGAAGATCTTTTAGATGTAAAAGCATGTAGATCTGAAATAAAAATAAACATTTCATTTTTCGGATCATTTTGTAGATCAATCATCGGTTTCATCATACCGAAATAGTTTCCAATATGCGGGTCACCGCTAGGTGTGATTCCAGAAAGTATTCGTTTCATTATTATTTTTTACTTAAATAAGTCAGTAGATAGTTGATCGATTTTCATAATTTCTTTTGTGCCTTTTTCACGATTCCATAGTTCCATAGAGTCCTCATCGAGTAAGCGTTCAGAAATTACTAATTGATAAGGAAATCCAAGAAGTTCAAAATCAGCAAACTTTTGGCCTGGACCGACTTTCTTTTCTCGTCGATCATCATAGAAAACCTCAACTCCAAGTCGTTTTAGTTCTTCATAGATGGCCTCAGCTTTTTGATAGGCATCGTCTTTTTTTCCAATAACCGAGAGATAAACCGTAAAAGGAGCTATAGATTTTGGCCATTTAATACCTTTTTCATCATGAAATTTTTCAACCACAGTTGCCATGGTTCGTCCCAGTCCAATACCATAACATCCCATATAAAACGGTTTTGGTTTACCGTCTTTATCTGTGAAGTTAGCGCCTTTCATTTTATCCGAATAGTGTGTTCCAAGTTGGAAAATATTTCCAACCTCAACGCCAGTTTTTTCAATCAACTTTCCATGTTCTTTAGTTGGTGCTCCGTCATAGGCCGTAGCAATATCAACCAGCATATCGGCTTCAAAATCTCGGCCATAGTTCACATTCTTCGGGTCAGTGGTTTCGGTCTTTTGTCCTCCATAAAAGTTGTTGACGGTTTTTAAACTAAGATCACCAACGTATTTGGCTTTAAGTCCCCAAGAATGGACAAATCCTGGTTTTGTCCCGATACTTTTGAGATCATAATCGGTTGCGGATTCTAGTTGTCCAACCGCATCAAGGTGCTTTTCCAGTTTAGTTTTATTGACCTCAAGATCACCGCGAATAGTCGCGATAATGATTTCATCTGTAACCCGATTTTTGAAAACAACATTTTTAAGAAACCGCCATTTTGGCATATTATAGTGTTCTTGAAGCTGTTCCATGTTACAGATTTCAGCAGGAAGTTCAGCGGTTTCAAAGTCTAATACTTCCTCTTCAGGATTCATGTGTTCGAGTTCAAATTGAGCAACATCTTCGTGCGCGATGTATTCGCCATCTTCTGAAACAAAATATCGACCTTCTCCAGCTTCGCATTCGACTTGATATTCGTGGCAGTATTCTCCACCAATATATCCGTTGTCTGCTAGGACTTTTTCTGCTTTGAGATCCATTTTGGCAAATATTCGTGTGTAGGCATCGGCCATTTTATTATATTCAAGTTGGAAGTCTTCGGCGTCAGTATGAAAGGAATAGGCATCTTTCATTACAAACTCTCTCACTCGCAACAATCCACCACGAGCACGCATCTCATCTCGAAATTTATTAGAAAATTGATAAATATTAAAGGGAAGATCTTTATATGAGATGGGGAATTTTCGTACTAAATCGACAAACATTTCTTCAGCGGTCCCCCCAAGAGCAAATTTTCCGCCTCGTCGATCGGTAACATTCATGAGTTCAAATCCAGCGGTATCGGTTCGATTGGTTTCTTCCCAGAGTTCAAGAGGATGAAGTGTGGGGGCCATCATTTCTTGTGCCCCCGCATTATCCATCTCGGTTTTGATAATTTGTTTTATTTTTTCGTGTACTCGCCATCCAATCGGAAGAAAGTAATATCGTCCAGCTACCGATTCGGCTATATATCCAGCCTTAAGGAGTAGTTTGTGAGAGGCAAGGCTTGCATTGGCAGGAACTTCTTTAAGTGTTTTGAGGAAATATTGTGAGTATCGCATGAGTTAAATTAATAGTTTACGATTAACAGTCTAAGGATTGTAAAATTTTTGTCTTGAGAATTTTAAAGGGTTTTATGGGCATATTTTGTAAACTTATTTATTTTCAAGGTTAATGAGATTTTGGTACGTATTAAAATAAAGACGTTCAAAGGTTTTTAGGCTATTCTTTTTAAAGAGTAGCCATACTAAAAAAATCCCTTTTCAGGGATTTTTTTTAATTCTAAAATATATTTTTCAAATATCTCTACATCATTCCAGGCATTCCCATACCGCCCATTCCACCTGGCATAGCTGGTGTAGCTGGTTCTTCCTTTGGGATTTCCGTTACAGCCGCTTCGGTCGTGAGGAATGTTCCTGCGATTGAAGCTGCATTTTGAATAGCATTTCGAGTAACCTTTTTGGGATCAATAATTCCCGCTTTGATGAGGTTTTTAATTTTTCCTTCAGCAGCATCAAATCCATCTTCAACGCTATCAGTCTTAAGGACATCATTGACTACGACGGATCCTTCATATCCTGCATTTTCGGCAATTTGTCGAATAGGGGACTCGAGTGCTCGGATGACAATATCGACACCAACTTGTTCTTCGGTATCTTTTGATTTGTAGCCTTTGAGTTCTTCTGCTGCTCGGAGCAGAGCCGTTCCTCCTCCTGCAACGATTCCTTCAGCTGAAGCCGCTTTTGTTGCGAGAACAGCATCTTCAATTCGGTGCTTCTTTTCCTTGAGTTCGACTTCCGTAGCCGCTCCGACTTTGATAACAGCGACACCACCACCAAGTTTGGCTCGTCGTTCTGCGAGTTTTTCTTTGTCATAATCTGACTTTGAGGCATCCATTTCTCGCTCAATTTCTTTGACTCGAGATTCAATCATCGATTTATCACCTTTTCCGTCTACAATAGTGGTAAACTCTTTTGTGGCGATGACCTTTTTTGCCTGACCAAGATCATCAATAGTCGCGTGATCGAGTTTCATCCCAATTTCTTCGGAAATAACTCGTCCACCAGTTAAGATAGCTAGGTCTTCGAGCATGGCTTTTCGTCGATCTCCAAATCCAGGCGCTTTAACCGCCAAGACATTAAAAACGCCTTTGAGTTTATTGACCACGAGTGTTGCCAGTGCTTCAGACTCAATGTCTTCCGCAATAATAACAAGATTTTTATTTCCAGCCTGGACGATTGACTCAAGCAGAGGCAGAATATCTTGTAGATTTGAAATTTTCTTATCGGTAAGGAGAATATATGGATTTTCCAAAATCGCCTCCATTGTTTCTGAGTTGGTAATCATATAGGGAGAGAGGAATCCATTTTCAAACTGCATTCCCTCAACAACAAATTTTTCTAGTCCCATCGTATTCCCATCCTCAACTGTTACTACACCATCAGCACCAACTTCGTCGAAGACTTCAGCGATAATTTTTCCTACTTCAGGATTTTGAGCAGAGATTGTAGCAACTTGCTCAATTTTTTCACTGGAATTTACGGGTTCAGCCATTTTTCCAAGGGCGTCAACCACGACGGCTGTTGCCGACATAATACCTCGTTGAATAGCGATAGGATTAGCTCCAGCCGCTACATTTTTCAATCCTTCTGTAATAATTGCATCTGCTAAAACAGTAGCGGTTGTGGTTCCATCACCAGCAGAATCATTAGTCTTGGTTGCCACTTCCTTGGCGAGTTGGGCTCCCATATTTTCATATTTATCTTCAAACTCTACTTCTTTAGCGATGGTTACGCCATCGTTCGTTACGGTTGGAGAACCGTATGATTTTTCAAGAATTACATTACGACCTTTTGGTCCCATAGTTACACGGACGGTGTCCGCGAGTTTTTTTACGCCGTTGGCAATTTTTTGCCGGGCATCGTTTCCGAATTGTATGTCTTTTGCCATTTTTATTATCAGTTAGATTATTATTAAATTTGTTCCTCAAAACAAGAGGGGTACTAAGTAAAATGTTTTAGATTTCTACCGCTAATACGGAATCAAAGCCTAGAATATAAAGCTCTTCGCCATCAATTTTGATTTCGGTTGGTGCGTATTGAGTAAAGTAAACCGTATCACCAACTTTTGCGTCGAGTGTTTTTTTCTCATGGCCACCATTACCAATAGCGATAATTTCACCTTTTTTAGGTTTCTCCTTTTGGGTATCACCTGTATAGATACCGGTAGCGGTTGTATTTCCTTGTTCAAAGGGTTTAACGAGGATGTTATCCCCAAGTGGTCTGAGTTTTTTCATGATTTTAATAGGTTAAAAGTTAAAAATTATGTTTTTTTTAAAACTGGCGACATTTTAGCAGTCTTGTGTTGAGAGTGTCAAGTTAATAAGTTTGACATTTTTAGTTAATTATTTATATATTGATCATGAGAAAGAAGAGTGTTGGTGTGATTTCAGAAGTTCATAGCATATTGGGGGATGGTGAAATAAAGTCTTGTAAGAAAGGAAGACATATTCAATGTAGTGGATGTTGTCAATTTGGAGGATGGCTTATTGAGGGAGAGTTTGAGTACTTAAAGGATAAAATCCCTAAAGATGTCCGATTGACAATTGAAAAGGTGGAGAACTGTTTAGGAGAAAATGGTTGTTTATTAGAAGAAAATAAACCTATTCAGTGTAAGGCTTATCCGATAGAAATTAGTTGGAGATTTTCGTTTAATCCAAGCTATTATTGTGATCCGAATTCATCAGATTGCCCAATAGAAATAGAAGAAAGGTCCACTGAAAAAGTTCAAGAAGCTGTAAACGCATTAAATGCTACTTCCGCTTCGTAATAATGGTGTCAACTTTTTTTATATACTCAGGATAACCAATCACCTCAATTTAGGGAATCCCAAGTTTTTATTTGACATATGTCTAATAAGCTATATTTTATGAAAAAGTTTATTAACCAAGTATAAAATTATGAAAAGAGGTAAAGTAGGTAGAGTTGCAGCGATAGTTCTCCCATTCTTCTTAGCTACTGGTGATGGTGTGGCTGGGGATCTCTCTCCAGAGATCGATAGAGCGGTTACAAAATCCACCGAACAAGCGAGAAAACAAGATGAAGCCAAGTACCGTGCAGAATGTATGGTTAAATTACATGGTAAGGATAGACAACAATTGGCTAATGAGGATGGGCACTCAGATAATCCTGATTGGTACAGAGACCAACCTGATTCTATGGTACCTAGAGATGTAATGCCTGTAGACAACTATGTTGGATGTATGCAGCAAAAGCATTCTATTGTTTTACATCAACCTGCAGGTCAATTCAATGCAAGTCGCTTAAAACGTGAGTTTGGAATAGACTGCAAAGACTATAGCCACTATCAATGTTTAGCGGTTATGAGGAGAGGAAGCGATCAAGCAAAGGATCAGGCACTGAAGTTAAAGCTGCAGAATTTGGGTAAGGAAATAACAGTAAGGGTTAATTTATCTTTAAATTATCCTAATATGAAGATTTTTAGTGTGAAGTAATGCTACTTCCGCTTCGTAATAATGGTATCAACTAACCCATACTTTCCGTATTTTACGGCTTCTTCGGCACGGATATAGTTGTCTCGATCACAATCTTCAGCAACTTGTTTGGCGTTTTGTCCGGTGCATTTTTCAATGATGCCATAAAGAATTTTTTTCGTTTCCAAGATATGATTAGCATGAATAGCAATATCAGAAGCCTGTCCACGAGTACCTCCGAGAGGTTGATGAATCATAACTTCAGAGTGGGGGAGGATAAACCGTTTCTTTCGTTCACCACTCATAAGAATCATAGCTCCCATAGAGGCTGCCATCCCCATACAAACGGTTGAAACGTCTGGTTTAATAAAATTCATGGTATCAATAATGGCCATTCCTGCTGACACAGAACCACCTGGCGAGTTTACGTACAGAGTGATGTCTTTTTTGTTGTCTTCAGATTCGAGAAAGAGTAATTGTGCAACAATGAGACTTGCCATATGATCATTAACTTCTCCTTGTACAAAAATAACTCGATCTTTGAGTAATCGTGAATAAATATCAAATGCTCGTTCTCCTGTATCCGTTTTTTCAATAACGGTTGGAACAAGGTTTGCTTTTTCTGTTTTTGAGATTGATTGAAGAAAAGTATTCATTTTTATTTTTTAATATTCATCTCATTATACATTAAGTATGAGACTTAATGAATTATTCTTTATTGACGAATAAATAGAATAGTTATTTTTTTCGATTTCGAACGACAAAGCCAAGTATTGCGATGGCTATAATTCCAAGAAGCCCGCCAATAAGCCCCCCTGATATTTTTGTCCCTTTATTTTTAGTTACTTTATTACCAACTTGGTAGCTTGGTGTTTCTCCTTTTTTGGTTTTAATAAAATCACAAGCATCTCCTTTTCCATCACCGTCATGATCTTTTTGGTCTGAATTTTTAACGGTTGGACAGTTGTCGATAATATTCCCAATACCATCCTTGTCGGAATCAATTTGTTTATAATTTTTATTGTCAGGAGCGTTATCACATTTATCACCGATATGATCATTATCACGATCTTTTTGTGCTTTATTGCTTATCGTAATACAATTATCTTCTGTATTAAGTATGCCATCTCCATCAATGTCTTCCGGAGCATTGGGATTGATCATTTGCTTGCTGAGTTTTGCTACTAAAGCAGTCGTTGGAACCCTTTCGTTTCGTTTTGTATATCGTTTTGAGTTGATCTGATCGTTCCCGTAAAGAATCTGATAGTTGGTGTTTGGTTCAGCTTTAAAGAAAATATTGGCGGTTCGGTCTGTCCAAAATTTAATATCCTGAATCTTAACGCTAATACCCCAAAGTGAAATTTTGAAAAATCGGTAATTCTGATTGGTAAGGTTCACAATAGGCTGAAATCCTTTCTTGGAAACAATGGTTTTTAGGTCGTCTATGGAGTTTCCGGCTTTTATTTCCATAAATCTAATTTTAGCCCTTTGGGTTGGGGTGATTTCGATTTGATTTATAGGAAAGGGTTTTCCTAAGTCGAAGAGTACCCAAGAAGCACCTTTTCCATCGACTCGTTCATCAAAGGCATAGATAGAAAGCTCATTTCCATCAACAATATTACTTTCATTATCCCCTTTAGAAGAAGAAAAGCTAAGATGATTAAACTGCTTTATTTGACTAGCAAATTCATCTTGCAAAACAAAATCTACGGTTTCGTTTCGATCGTTGGTTAATTGAAAATTTGAATAATCTTCTTTGATTATTTGTAACATATCTTGATCTAATGGGGCTTGTATAATGGTTGGTTCACTGAGTTTGAAGGTCTGAATCTTTTTAATAAAAGGATAAAGTTTAAAACTTGGTGCTGCGGCTAAAGCTGAAGCCGTAAAGATAAAGGAAATCGATAAAATGAGTTTTTTCATATTTTTGGGGGCTAGATTGTATGGATCTGAGATTAAGCGGCAACAACTTTTCGCCGTTTTTGCATCTCTTGCTGTTCAATCATATTTTTAATGGCCATGACCTGGACAATACCAGATCGTTCTTCTTCACCAAGTTTCATATGAATGAATTTAAGCGTGTCTTCTAAATCTGGAATTAGAGTATATTCAAGAGCGTTTACTCGTCGTCGGGTTTTTTCAATTTCAATCGCTAGATTTTCAGCTGATTTTTCAATTTCTGCCAATTGTAACAAGAGTACGAAAACTTTCGCAAATTTTGAAATAGCGATGTCGAGCTCTCCACGAGTTTGAGCCAGTCCGAAATGAAGTGGATTTCCCGTTGTATTGAGATCAAAAACCGGAATTTTAACCGACATCACATTTTTCGTCTTGACAACCAAACTTAGTTTCTGAGCTGGAACAGAAAGCGTATTTTCTAATATTGATTTTGGCAGTAGAGCCTGTGCTTCGAGAAAAGCAGCATTAGCTTCTCGAATAGCCTTTTCTACTTCAGCTCTAAGGGATTTTGCTTTATGTACAATTTTGAGGAACTCTTGCATAAGTCCATCTTGTTTATCTTTCAAGAGCTTGTGTCCTCGCTGAGCAACCTTAGCCTGATTTTTTAGATTAAGCATTGTCATTCGGGTTGCCGTCACATTTTTGATAGCCATGGGTTTTGGGAGTTCAAAGTTTTAAGTTTTAAGTGCAAAGACTCAAATATCGTGGGGATTTTAGAATATTTGAGAGGTCTGTCAAAAGGAAAAAGTGATTTCTCAATAATATCCAAACTTGAAACTTTGAAATTGAAACGTGTTTGTGTTATAATGTTATGAAATGGTGAGATTTTATAAGCAGTTCTGGAAACGAAAAAAGAACCGAAGAAGTGCTTTCGGAGGAGAGGTAAAATCACAAGAAGAGGTGCGAGCATTGTCTCAGCAAATAAAGTTACATGAGGCAAAGGAATTTGAAAAGTTTGAAGAAGATTTTGATAAGGTTTTGGAGGATCTGTAAATAAAGGGAAAAACTTGAAGACTGTAGGGGAAAAGTTTTGTATTTTTTTTATTTTCTAGTTGCTCACGAATATCCTAAATCTCTCATTTACTCTATTTGTAAAACTTCTTGTTTTATGGTATAATCATTAGATACTTTCCTTTATTGGAAAATTGAAATAAAGAAATATGGGACTATCTACGAAACCACAATCTGTTGATACAGCCGAAGCAAATGCGGCTCTCACCTATACGGCAAATGGAGAGCTGTCGCCAGAAGAAATTTCAGCAACAGAAGTAGTCAAGACGAAAACCAATAATGAACTTGTGTCTTGTAAGGTTGATGTAATCAATGAATTAGTGCGAAAATTACAGGTAGGTGAGGAAGCAAAAGTTTTGATATCGAAGATTTTTGATAAGTTTTGCTCCATAACGGATACACTTCTAGGATTAACAGATGCAAATGGAAACATAAGTACGGAAAAAGTAATCAAACAGATAGAAACGCTACCTGAATGGCAGGGGATTCTGGCAATGATAAGCAAGGATGATCAGTTTTTCATAGAACTGGCAGGTTCAAATTTACCATTGAGTGATAAATTAAAATTTATTGAGGAAAATAAGAAAACGAAACCGGCTGATTTGAGAAAATCATTTGAGACTTTTATGGATAATCATAAGCCAGAAACAAAAACAATTCCACCAACACAAAAAGCCAAACAAATAACGAGTGAGATTTTTTTACGATATAAAGCGTTATTTACGGAAAATTATAGTTTTGAAGAAGTAAAATCTCAAATAAAAGCTGAAGTACAACAGAAAATTTTAGCGATTGGACAAAAACTCAAGCAACAACGAGAAAGGACTAAAACAGAAAAAATGGGAATCAAAGTTCCTAAAACGGTCAATGAAATTATTGACCAGGCAAAGTCAAAACAAGAAACCAGTTTGAATAAAGTTGGCACACAGATAACAAATACATTTTCATTATCAGGTGAACCAAAAGTTATCTCAAAAGAAGAAGGAGCTTTTGATATTAATCTTGCGGACTTTGAGCATGGAATAAACGATAAAACGGATATTGATCAGTATACACAAGCCTTTTTGGTACAGACACTTCAAAAAATTGACAGCTATATGGAAAACATCAAAGGAAAGCGTCCTGATGATTTACGTGAAGCTACGAAATTAAGCGTAGATGAAAAACAGAATTATCTAGATACGATTCCAAAGTGGGCGATTGATGGGGGTTTAGCCGAGGGGTATGTAAAGTATATCACAGAAAAAGACGAGAAAGGGGATCCCAAAAATCCACATAAAAGTTTTCATGAATATCTACGAGAGAACTTAAAAATTTCAGGTCTTGGGCTGATGTTTATGCAGTTGATGTCTATGCTAAAGGATGTATTGCCACAGCTAAAAGGAAAAGCAAACGAACGAAAAACATCCTTGGAAAATGCTCGTACAAAGTTAAAGACCATGATGGGAATAAGTTTACCAAAAACGCCTTCAAGAGGAGAAATTGCGAATGATATGGCCAAGCAATTTGCTTCACTGATGGAAAATCCAAATTGGGCAAATGTAAAAATTGTCGATCTCTATGCACAGGATAACAAGGGAAAAGTTTCAATTGATAACCGTGAGAACTCTCTTGCTAAAGATAAAATGGGCATGAAAGTGATGAATGAAATATTAAATGCAAAAGAGGATTCTCTTCTGGCTATAGCTCGGACAAAAGGGCTAAAATGGGCGACCATGCGAAAAATAGTGGAGAATAAAGATCAGTTTAAAACAGATGAAAAAGGTGTCGTTAAAGTTAGGAATAGAGACGTGAAGTGGAATGATGACTTTATTGAAAAAGTACTGAAGGAGGAGGAAGCAGGAACAACGATCGATGAAGCAACGAAACCAATAAAAGTTAGTGATAAAACTACGGATGGCAAAACACCTAAACCATCGGAGGGATCAACAAAAGAACGAAATAATTTGAAGGAAAAATATAAAGATTTACATCCTCATATTAGTAATTTAATTGATGCTGGTGTTGGAGAAGATGAGCTGAAGATTATTGAGGCTATTATGAATAAGGAGAAAGATAGCTTTTTTAGTAAAACGGTTTCACTAAATGAGACTAGTATTCTTATTGATCCAGATGGTGACCTTTTTAAGAATCGAGTATCATTTAAATATGCGGATCTAAAAAAAGATAAATCGACTTTTGAATCCTTTAAAACCTTGTTAAATAGAGTAAAAGAAGAAGAACTATCCAAAGACGAGATAGCGAGTCTTTCTCCCATAAAAACGGAAAAAAAGTCAGAACCGACTGTGATTACGAAAGATTCGAGCTCAGACAAAAAAGAACTAAAGGTCGCTCCTTCTCCCAAAAAAGAAAATCGGTCGCCATTGCCTAAGAGTATAAATACTTCAGAACTTCCCCAAAAAATCGAAAATCCATCGCTAGGTCTGTTTAAGAAGGTTATCAATCAGTTGCAATCTATAGCACGATCCGAAAAGGATAAACCAAGAAATAAAAAGACGGTTTACTTTGGGAAAGGGGCTTTGAAAATAACCGATAAAGAAGGCAGTCAGCATTATTTCCATTATTCAAAGCCAGAGGAGTTTAAGAGTGATGAATTTAAAAAGGCGATAGTGAGTATTGGTATCAAGATGCCGATTGAGAAAGTGGTAACTATCCCTTCAAATGAAACGGGTAATGCTCAAAAAGTTAAGCCATGGATTCGGTTAGACTTCCTAAGGTTACCTGGTAAAAATCCATACTTAAAGTACAGTGATGAGCAATTAATGGCAGAAGCGGATAAGTTAAATAACCCCAAAACACAATTATCTAAAGGTGTAGATAGAAGTCTCCGACAACAACAGCTAGCCGAGGTCTACATCAGTCGACATAAGTCGGAATTGGCAAAACTTTCCCCCTTTAGGAAATTGGAAAAATTAAAGGAACTTACAGCTCTTTTTTACCGTGGGAAACCTATGGATCCTGCCGCCGAGACAGCTATTGTTGATACTTATGGTTATGCCAAAGTAGATCCGGATAGTTCTAATTATGGCAAAAATCTAGAAAATAATTTAAATAAAATACCAGAAGATGAAATTTGTAAAAATATCGTAAAAAATTCCCGTGGTATTAATATCCTCGTGGCAGGATTGTTTCCGAATAGTGTAATATCGTAATTAAACAAAAAATGGCAGAAAAAGTATCTAGTACCGAAAAAATGAATCTTACACTTGAGCATATTTTAGATAATGATTTAGAATCATTTGAAAAGGATGATCATCTGATGCAAAGAACTTTTGGAATGGAGATGTCAGCATTAGAATTACAAACATTTGCAGAATCTATAAAAGAAACGCAAGAAGATGGAACAACAACGATGTTACTTCATTCAATAAATGGTTTTAGTAATCGATTATTAGATATCGAAAACTACTCATTTAACGAGTTTAAGACTGACTATAAAAACTTACTAAACCAGCTTAAGAAATTAAGGGGATTGAGTTTTGAAAATAAGGCAAGAATTGAGACTTTGATTAAATTAAAACTACCAGCTTTTACTAATTCACAATGGCGTAAAATTCAAGAAAAGATGTCTGCTGATATGCGTGCGGCAAAAGAAGTAGCCGAAAGCAGGGAGAAGGCCAATCAAAAATTACAGACTTTAACGATTTCACAAAAAAAATTTTTAAATTCAGATATAAATTTTAATATTTCAAGCCTTGTTCATTTGGCAGAAAATGGACCAAAAACAGAGGAAGGAAAGCTGGAGACTTTTAAGATTTTATTGCGAGACAAGGTTTTTGAGTATGTTGAGAAATGGCAAACAAAAAACAGAGCTCCTCTTCAAAAAGCTTGGAATGAAATACAAATGAAAAAGGAAAAAAAGGGTTTAGAAAAGGCGTTTACGGTTGATGACAACGGGGAAACAGTTTCACTTTTAAAATTTACCAGTACGGGGGGAATTGGGCAGTTAGCTGATTGGGGAACAGGCTTGTTGGGTGATTTAGTTTCCAATAGTGCTGGACGAAGTTTCTCACTTATCGAACAAGACCCTATTCTCTCTAAATTCTTTTTAGACGATAAAAGTAAGGAAATATTGAGAAACTCACTAAAACCATGGAGAAATGATGTTCTCAATCAGGCTGATCTAGAAAAAGCGGTTGAAATGGGGATAGAAAAGATGTTTAGCCAGAATAAGAATGGTGAACCACTTACCCTGCAAGATATTAAAAAGTCTTATTTTGACATGGGGTCAAGAGAAAGTATTGCCCAAAAGGCAACTACAGGGACGCAAGAAGCTATTTCTTTGGCAAAATTCCTAAAAGAAAAACACGAAACAGTAACTCGGTCTTATCGTAAAAAAGAGGGAGAAAAGGGAGAATCATGGCAAGAAAAATACGATACTTACTTGAGAAAAACTGGTCGAGCGGCATTGGATTTCCCTCAATGGATGGAACAAAACCTTCGTGATGGAAAAATAAGTCAGCTTAGTTATTTATGGAATAAAATCGTAGATACCTTTTCGGGGTTTTTAGAACAGTTAAATATTGATTGGCTTGATGGTGATAAAACAGGTGCACAAAAAAATGAACTTGCAGAATTTTATGCTCAAGCATCTGGAGAAATAAAACCTCCAAAAGAAGAAGAGCCAGATGACTCGGAAGAGAAAGAGGAAAAAAGACTTTCTAGTATAATAAATTATCCGCTCTTTGTTGATAATTTTAAAAAACAAAAGTCAGTTTATGTCCATGTTGATGGGGAAACCGTTGATCTGAAAAAACCGAATACCAAGATAAATGTTATAGGCGATTTTAATTTCACTCACATTAATTCACTTATTTCAAAATACCCTCAGGCAAAAAAACTATTTTCACCAAATAAATCAAAATCATTAAATCTTGAAGATATTGATTTTATGGCACGAAATAATGGAAGTGATATGGATACTGGCGTAAATGTTCGTTTTGAAGAAGCAGATTCAATTGAGTTTTCCTATGATTCGAATTTAAATATGGCTATTGGATCGGCTGGGGCTATTGGAGCGGGGACATTAGCGGCGGTCTTATTACCCGTATCAACAACCGTGGCGGTGGCAAGTATTGGAGGTCTAGCAGCTGGATCAACTTATTTTAAGACCGTTCGAGATATGGAGAAGTTTTTGGAATCTGGTAATTTAAAAATTCGGTATGATGAACTCTCTCGTGACAAATTATCAGCTACCATTACCTTTTTTAAAAGAGCTTCTGGTTGGAAATTAGAGTCAATGGATATTTCAGATCTAGTAGCTAAAAAAGATAGAAAGTATTTTGAATCGCCATTATTAGTAAAAGATTTATCAGAAAATATGTTTATCTTTAAAACTGAACCACCGAGGCTTGAAATGTGTACAGCCTTAAGGAATGTGACGAACTTTATGGATAAAACTAACTATGCAGGAAAAATTACCCAAAAACAACTTTTAGCTTTAGACAAGTACTTTAGTGATGGTATAGATGATTATGACGATCTTTCTATTGAAGAAGTTAAAGATGTAGACTGGCGTTCATTTGTATATAAAGATGTACATTTAGTTAGTGGTGGAACGGAGAAACCAAGTATCGCTAAGAATTTTATACAAGTTAATGGCGGAGGTGGTGGCTTTAGGGATGATAACTTTGAAAATATAGAGGCGTTTCTCGAATTTGTTGAAAAAAAATATACTTAGGTTTTAAAACATGACAATCTTCAAAATTTCTGATAAAATAAAGACAATAAAAAAATAAAAATGACAGATCCAATAACAACAACGAAAACGAATGATCCACAAGCACAAGGTGGTAGAGTTGGTTCGACTCAAGGGCAGGGCAGTGATCCTTTATTTCCAACAGCCGACCAGATTGTTTTAGAAAACTTAAAAACACCAACAGGAAAGGGGATTGCAGATTTCAAAATTCCACAACCCCTTAAGGATAATGATAAACCGCTGATCGATCTTATCATGCGATCAGAATCGATGAAGGATTCGGAGCGACAGTATTGGTTCAACCTCACAGAAGTGATGAATGCTGAGCAAATAGCTAAGCTTCGTGATATTTTGACACGAGAACGAAAAAAATTGGCAGAAATCGAGGCGAAGTATCATAAAAAGAAAATTGATCCCGTGGTGGCGGCGAAACAAGCGGAAGAGATGGCGCGAAAGCGTGCGGAGCGTCAAGCGGAACTCAAAGCTAAAGAAGAGGAAGAGAAACGAAAAGAAGCCTCAGAAGAAGATATTCTTGGGGAGCTTGATAATCTTTGAATCGTTTTAGCATAAGTCTTTATCACTTTTTACCTATGAGGTTTAGGGTTACCAACTGATAAGGATTGATTTATTATTTTATCTCAAAATTTTAATTTGATTTTTAACTTTGTTTATCTACTATCGTGCTGAATTTTTAACCTAAAAAAAAATGGCAATTACAGCACAACAAGTAAAAGAACTTCGAGATCGAACAGGGGTCGCAATGATGGCCTGTAAAAAAGCACTAGAGGAAGCTAACGGTGATATGGATAAAGCTGTTGAAGTACTTCGGAAAAGAGGAGCCGCAAAAGCGGGCGATAAAGCTGACCGATCAACATCTGAAGGACGAGTAGCTATTTCAGGACGAGCGATTGTAAAAGTTCTTTGTGAAACCGATTTCGTTGGGAAGAATGAAGACTTTGTTTCTTTTGTAGAGGCAGTTGCTAAAAAATCAGAGGAGGGTGTTGAGGCAGGAAAAGCTTACTTTGAAGCGGAAAAAACAGATAAAATTCAAAAAGTTGGTGAAAATCTTGTTTTAGGGGAAATTGAAGTAATCGACGGTGGTGATATTGTCGCTGGTTATATTCATACCAATGGAAAAATTGGGGTTTTGGTCGCGTTAGAAGGGGGTACAGAAGATCAAGCAAAAGATTTGGCTATGCATGCGGCAGCGATGAATCCGCTTTGTGCTAACCCAGAAGATGTCGATCAGGATTTAATTGATAAAGAAAAAGAAATTGCACGAGAGCAGTTGATAAATGAAGGGAAGCCTGAAAAAATAATTGACAATATTATCGAAGGAAAAATTAAAAAATTCTGTGCAGGACAAGCTCTTACTTCACAAGCTTTTGTGAAAGATCCATCAATAACTGTGGCAGACTATTTAGGAGATGCAAAATTAGTGAAATTTATTCGAGTAGCTGTTTAGTATATTATCAAAACTCCCCGTTCTATAGGGGCGGGGTAGTAATAGGAATATCTAAAATAGCTAGAGACTTATTTTTATCGTAGATGATTAAATTTCTAGAAGGGAAAACCCACTTGGTTCTTAGTTAAACCGTTCCATAAAAATTCTGTTTTTTTCAATCTTCTTTTGTTCTAGTATTTCAACAACGGATTTTACCATATTTCCATTTCCACAGATGTAGAATTCTGAGTTCTCATCAAAACAATCACGGTCTTCAATGAACTTTGTAATTCGACAATTTTCGGCATATTTTTGATATTCTCCAAAATCTTTTGTCCGTGAAAAACCAAGTTTAATATTAAGTTTCTCTGACCATGTATCGATCTCATCGAGGTAAGCGATATCGTGAGGATCTCGTCCACCGTAAAGGAGTTTCATTGGACGAGGATCTTTTTTCTGATTTTCCTCAATGATCATAGATCGCAGGGGAGCAATTCCGGTCCCGGTTCCAAGAAAAATGAGGTTGTTTTTTGTGTTTTTAGAAAGAATAAAATGACCAAAGGGGCCTTTAAAATTAAATTCATCGCCGACTTTAGCTGCATCTAGGATAGTTGATCCTATACCACCAGGAACAATCCGAACAACCAGTTCAATGAGTGTTTCTTTTGGAGAAGAGGCGATAGAATAAGCTCTCCACGCTTTTTCTGTAAACTGTAAGGAAACGAATTGTCCGGCAAGAAAGGGGAGTGGTTTATCCTGAACTTCACCGCTACCATCTAGTTTAGCATAACGCTTAACTGAGAACTTGAATTTTTTTGTTTCTCTCGCGACCGTTTCAATTGATGTTATCGTTAAAATACCCTGAAATAAATTCATATTATTTATTCTGTTTAATAATTTTAGCAATCTCAATAGGATTGATATTTTGATGATAAAGAGATTGTCCACCTTTTTCTACAACTACAATTGGTCCTTTATCACACCGTCCTTGGCAGGCACATTTTTCTAGTTTTATTTTTTTGTTTTCACTAATACCCCCGTCTTCCTCAGTAATACCAAGATCCGATTTTGCTCGATCAAAAGTATAGTTAGAAAGATTCTTGAGACAGGCGTGTCCGTGACAGACTTTTATTGTAATAGTCATTTATTTTTTCAATAAGAATTTTTAGAGTGGAAACTCATATATTTTATCCTGAGTAAGAATATTAACCTTTTGACCAGCATCATTTACCACAAAATCTCTTACATTAGGAACATCAAATATAATTTGTTTTCTATAGGTGGCAAACTTATCCCCTTTGGAAAAGATTAAGAGTCGTTCATTATCCGGATCAAGTACGTAAAGGTAATCTTGATCGGGAGTTGTGTAAATTTTTAAATTCTTTCCTTCTATTGGCTTTGATGGGAGATCTCGGAATTCATAATTTTGTCGTTGACTTCGGAATATTTTTTGTAAAGACCCATCATCGGCAATGATATAAATAGCCCCATCAATTGCGAAACTGACACTTCTACTAAGGTCTGCTCCATCGTTGTAGGCAATAGCACCCGAATAGTTAGCTCGTTTTCGTTCATATTTCCAGATTTGATTTTCAGACGGATCAAGGATATAGGTGAAACGACCATAGGTTTTGATATCAATTCCTTTTTTCCAGTTTTCATCCATCGTTCTCATAGGAGTAAGAAGACCGTCTTTGTATTCTATGATTTGAGGATCATTCGTAAGGAAAAGAAGGAGATTTTGATCTTTTCTTGTTGTTGCCGCAAGCAGTGTTGCTTTCTCAGAAACCGTGAGTCCTTTTTCTACAACATTTCGGATCGTTTTGTATACTTTTTTTGAATCGTGAACATAAAGATTCCCTCTTAATTCAGACAACCCAATAGAGGTGATATTATCATTTTTAACACCAAGATCCGCTACTAATTTCGGGGTTACTGTATGAGCATTTTCAACCTGTAGTTGTTTCTTTTGAATATTTGCTAGAATAAACTGTGCATCAGATCTAGAGTATTGAGATTTCGATTTTAGAATATACTGAGCGGCTTTTTCAGCTATAACAAGGTTTTTCTTTGCTGAATCCTTATCTCCTTCGAGTAAAAAGCTGTCCGCTTTCTGTAGGTTTTCTCGAGCAATCGATAATTTTTCCCGAATGGTGGTTTCTTCTTCAGACTCAAAGTTGAGACTATTTACAAATAAAATAACCATAAATAGAAGTGCAATAGCACCTATAATAAAGAGAGTATTCTTAGGGACTTGTATACGTTTAAATGGATTTTTAATGTTTTTTAATGGAGAGGTTTTAATTTTATCGAGGAATTTACGAGTGCTCTTTTTCGTAGAAGTGGTAAGCGGTTCTTTTTGATCAAGTGTTTCATCGATTGTTGTGTTTTTCTCAATAGATTCTTTAGATTTACTATCTTCAACGTCCTTAGGGCTTATTTCTTGATTATCTGTTGAAGATGATTCTGTCTTATTTTCATATTCTAGGTCATGACGAACTTCATCTCGGTTTAGTAATTTATCCTTTTGGGCGATAACCTTAGAAAGAAATCCAGCAGCAGAAAGTGATTCTTTTTTTCCAATGCCAATAATGGTAATGAGAATATCTTCTTCTGATTTAGCAGATAATTCGTGTCGAAAAACACTTACCGCTTCACTGAAATTTGAACGATTAAAGGTGCTGACTAACTGATTTGAAGTAAGTGTTCGTAAAACCCGATGTGAAGATAAGATAACGACATCCTCTATAGCAACCTGTCCACTTAAAATATTTAAAAATAAGTTTTCACCTTTTTCTGGAAACTCAGAAATTTGACTAACCGCTGCATTTCGAATGAGATAGGCTTCTGAATTTCCTGCCTGAGAAAGATAGAGATGATGAAAATCAAAAAAGGCAACAAGGATATCTGCTTTTTCAGTAATATCACTGGATGCTTTTTTTACAGCTTTATTTGCCATTTTTAGCGCTTCTTCGAAACGAACATAGGATTCTTGTGTTTTATGTTCGTCAAAATAATCAACAATAGCTCCAAAAATAGATTCAGCCAAAACCTCAGTATTGCTTACGTCTGGAGTAAATTTAGCTAAAAAATAAAGGTTCTGACCTTCCGTTAGATTATGATGAAAAGCAAAACCAAGATTGCCTTTGGGATTTGTTTCAAAAGTATGTACTGAAAAACTCATTTTTTTTTATTTAGAGGTCAAGTGTAGTCTACAAATATTAAAAAAAGAGTACAAGTTAAATTTATCGAACCCCAAGATCTTTTTTCAAGGCATGTAAGTGTCGGGCAGTTGCTGAGTCGGTTCGTCTAAGTTTTTCGATCTTTTTAATCCCATGCATAATCGTTGTATGATTTTTCCCCCCAAAAGCTTTTCCAATAGATTCATAGCTCATTTTTAAAATTTCTTTACAAAGAATCCAACAGATTTGTCGGGCAAGAACAATTTCCTTTTTTCGACTTGTTCCCAATAGATCTGTCGCTGGGACATTGAAATAATCTGAGACGAACGTAATGACGTCATCAGGGCTTTTTACAAGACCTTGTTTACCCTTATCAGTGCTTAATAAATCATCATGAGGGTTAAGTGTTCTGAATATTTTACCAACTGATTGAATCGTTGGGGAGACACCTGATATCTCTAACTCAATAGAGATTTTATTTAAAATGTTTTCTAGTTCTCGTAGATTTCTACGAATATTGGTCGCAATAAATTCCTGAACCTCTTGGGGAATAATAAGCCCCATTTCTTTCGCCTTTTCTGAAATAATAGCGTTTTTTGTTTCGAAACCTGGCATTTGAACATCGACAATTAACCCCCAACCTAAACGAGAAGACAGTCGATCAACAATGTTTTCCAGCTGAGCAGGGGGGCGATCAGCAGAAAAAATCATTTGTTTCTGCATATCTTTGAGGTCATTAAACGTATTAAAAAGTTCAACTTGCGTCTGTTCTTTGCCTTCGAAAAATTGAACATCATCAATAAGCAAGACATCGACTTTTCGATATTTTCGTCGAATTTTCTCCATTTTACGAGTTCGAATACCGTCAATAATGTCATTGGTAAATCGTTCTGCCGTTGTATAGACAACAATTGCATCGGGGTTTCGACGGATAATTTCATTGGCGGTTCCCTGTAAAAGATGGGTTTTCCCAAGTCCAACTCCACCATGGATGTAGAGTGGGTTATATTTTTTCACCTCATTAATGGGCGTTTCTGCTACGGCACTACAAACGGCGTGAGCGAATTTATTTTCTTCTCCAACAATAAAATTTTCTAGTGTAAACTGAGGGCGGACTATTCGAGAATCAATTCCGGCAGCATGTCGAATTTCGGGTTTATTAGGAAGTTTTCTTCGTGTTATTTTTTTTGCAAAAACTTCTGGTATTTGTTCCGGTCCATTAGATAGAGCTAGATCCACTTCAAAAAAAACCTTTTCAATTTCGGGTAAAACTTTTTGAATATTAATCAAAACCATACTTTGATACTTACTCTCAATCCAGTTCTTATTCATTTCCGTTGGGCAAGCAAAAAGCACGGCACCACCAGCAATTTCTTTGAGATGAACTTTTTTAAACCAAGTATGAAACTCCATCTTGGAAATTTTTTCAGAAATTTTTTCGAGCGTTTGTGCCCAGATTTGATTTTTATCCATGTATGAATTTTCAGTTATTCAGTTATCAGATTTTCTAAATGACACATTAGCGGTCTATCGAAAAATTAAATCATCTCGATCCATACCAACACCAATTGAAGTAATTGGACAACCAACAAGTTCTTCGATTTTAAGTACATAATCTTGGGCGGCCTGAGGAAGATCTCCAAAAGTACGAATCCCACCTAAGGCTTCAGTCCAACCTGACATTTCAAGATATTCAATTTCAAGGTTCTTACTGTGCTTTTTGGTGGTTGGGATATTAAAAATTTCTTTTCCATCAAGTTTATACTTAACCGCAATTTTCAAGGTTTCTACTCCCGTAAGAACATCTAACTTTGTAAGGTTGATACTATCAACCCCATTGATATCTACGGTATTTTTGACGACAACTGCATCAAACCATCCACATCGACGAGGACGTCCTGTGGTAGCCCCATATTCTCCGCCATTTTTACGCAACTGTTCACCCAAAGCATCCTCTAATTCTGTTGGAAAAGGTCCCATTCCGACCCTTGTAGTATAAGCTTTCGCAATACCAATGATATGGTTTAGTGATTTGGGGGAGACGCCTAGTCCCGTAAAAATACCACCGATAGAAACATTGGAACTCGTTACAAAGGGATAGGTCCCATGATCAATATCTAGATGATGTGCTTGGGCACCTTCAAAGAGTATCTTTTTGTTATTTTTAATGGCATCACGTAGGTACTTTGAGGTATCACAAAGCAGAGGTTTAATTTTTTCTCGAACAGACATAAGTCGATCATATTCAGCCGTAGCACTGCACTCAATACCAAGGTTTTGTTTATGAAATTTACAATTGGCTTCTATTTTTTCTTTTAATAAGGCTTTATCAAGTAAATCTTCAGCTCTGATTCCAATTCGAGAGACTTTATCCTCATAAGCGGGACCGATTCCACGATGCGTAGTTCCAATTTTGGAAGCCCCTTTTCTTCGCTCAAGCTCGGCATCAACGGCTTTATGGTATTCAAAAAGAAGATGCGCACGAAGTGAAATTCGTACTCGGTTAAACACTTGCAACCCTAGTGCTTCAAGCTCATCAATTTCCTGAACGAGATCAACAAGATCAACTACACATCCATTCCCAACGACTCCAACAGTTTTTTCATGGAGTAGTCCAGAGGGTAAAAGATGAAAAACATACTTCTTACTATCCGTTACAATCGTGTGACCGGCATTAGCTCCGCCAGTGGAACGGCAAATAATGTCAAAGTACGTTGACATAGCATCAACTAATTTTCCTTTTCCTTCATCACCCCATTGTGTTCCAAGTATTGCTACATTTCTACCAAGACGTGACAAAAAATCTTTCATATTTTCGGGAATTTTTAGAGGTTAGGTTGCGTTACTATATACTTGTTTAAGTTTATAGTTGAGCTCTTTTTCTTTGCAAAATTGACACTCAACAGCGAAAAAGAATCTAGTCTTTTTTTGAGGTTGGGTCAATGAAAATTTTGGAGGAAATGAGAATTAGTGCTTAAAAACCTTTGGCAAAGGGAACTCTAGGTTCTCTTTTTTGGTTTCAATTTTCTGTATCTTCACATGAGGATTCTTAGCTTTAACCCTATCCACTAATTCTTGGATAAGAACCTCTGGAACAGATGCTCCAGAAGTAACACCAATATTGGAATATGCTAGTATTTCATCAGGGATTTGGTTTGCATTTTCAAAAAGTTGAGCCTTTGTACCTTCTTTTTGAGCAACATAAACCAGTTTTTGTGAATTCGATGAGTTTTCTGATCCAATGACGATGATGAAGTCAGATTTTAGGCATAGTGCTTTAACGGACTCTTGACGGTTAGTTGTGGCATAACAAATGTCACCAGGGATTCTGAGATGGGGGATTTTATCTTTAAGAGCGTTAAGCGTTGATCTCGTATCATCTTCAGAAAGCGTTGTCTGAGTAAGGCAAACCACTTTTTTATTTTCAAAATCGGCTACTTTAATACTAGCAACATCAGATTTATTTTCTAATAAATGCAATGGAGCGACGCCTTTGACACCTAAATATTCTTGATGATTGGCCTGTCCAATATAAAAAAGGTAGAAATCTTCGTTGTTAAATTTTTCAGCTTCCCAGTGAACTTTAGTGACAAGTGGGCAAGTGGCATCAATAATCTGAAGATTTTTAGCTTTGACTTGTTTTCTAACTTTGGGTGAAATACCATGAGCGGAAAATATATAAACGGAACCCTTGGGAATTGACGTTAAATCATCCGTAAAAATAACGCCTTTCTGTTTAAAATTATCGACAATAAATTTATTATGGACAATTTCATGATTGACATAAATAGACGTTCCAAATTTTTCAAGAGCTTTTTCAACGATCAAGATCGCTCGCTCAACTCCAGCGCAGAATCCTCGAGGCGTTGCGAGAAATATATTTTTAACCATCGCTTGGAGGATATTTAAATTATCATTTTAAAAAAGTCTTTTTATAACTACACTTGAGTCAGATTGCGAGATCACAATATAAGTTTATGGAAAAATTACTGAATAAAATAGACAGTCCTAAAGATCTAAAAAAGTTAAAACTTGATGATTTAATAAACGTTTGTCATGAGCTACGACAATTTATTATTGACAATGCTGCGGTTAATGGTGGACATTTCGGTTCAAGTCTCGGAGTTGTAGAGCTAACGGTAGCTTTGCATTATATTTTTAACACGCCTTATGATCGAATTGTTTGGGACGTTGGGCATCAAGCCTATGGGCACAAAATCCTAACAGGACGTCGTGAGAATTTTCATACGAATAGAAAAAAGGATGGACTTTCGGGGTTTACTAAAAGAGGGGAGAGTGAGTACGACGCTTTTGTCGCAGGTCATGCTTCGGTTTCTATATCGGCAGCACTTGGTATGGCGACAGCATCTTATCTAAAAGGGGAAAATCGAAAACATATTGCGGTTATCGGCGATGGCTCTTTAACGGGTGGGGAGGCTTTTGAGGGACTCAATAATGCTGGGGTTTCTAAAGCGGATTTACTAGTTATTCTCAATGACAATCAGATATCTATCGATCCCAATGTTGGTGCTTTGAAAAATTATTTAGTGGATATTACCACTTCTAGTGGGTTTAATAACCTAAGACAAAGTGTGAAAAAAGCCTTAAAAAAAAGTGGTCGATTTGGGAAAGGGGTTGATAAATTTGCTGAGCGATTAGAAAAAAGTTTGAAACAATTCATTCTCAAGGATAGTAATTTTTTTGAAGCCTTGAATTTTCGATATTTTGGACCCGTCGATGGACATGACGTTAAACACTTAACGAAGGTTTTAGCTGATCTAAAAAAGGTTAAAGGTCCAAAAATTCTGCACGTCTTAACCAAAAAAGGAAAAGGATTTCAACCAGCTGAAGAGGAACAGACCAAATGGCATGCCACGGGAGGGTTTAATCAATTAGCTATTAACGATAAACCATTAACCGTAAAAGGGGAGAAAAATAATAAAAAATTAACCGAGGTGGTGACACCGCTGAAGTACCAAGAAATTTTTGGTCATACTATCGTGGAGCTGGCTCAAAAAAATAAAAAAATTGTAGGTATTACGCCAGCAATGCCATCGGGTTCTTCGCTTGATATTATGATGAAAGCGATACCAGAACGAGCTTTCGATGTGGGGATTTGTGAGCAACATGCGGTCACTTTTTCAGCGGGGCTGGCTTGTGAAGGACTAACGCCTTTTTGTAATATTTACTCAACCTTTGCCCAACGAGCTTATGATCAGATTATTCATGATGTAGCGATTGAAAAAACTCCCGTTGTTTTTTGTTTAGATCGAGCGGGACTGGTCGGAGAAGATGGTGAAACACATCAAGGAGCTTTTGATCTAGCTTACCTCCGACCCATTCCAAATTTGGTAATTACGGCACCAATGGACGAGGTTGAACTCCGACACCTGATGTATACGGCTTCGGTTTACAAAGATGGACCGTTTGTTATCCGTTATCCACGCGGAAAAGGGGTTATTACCGATTGGAAACAATCAATGAAAAAAATAAAAATTGGAACAGGACGAGTGATTTCAGAAGGGGATGGGGATATTGCTATATTAACCGTAGGACCGGTGGGGAATCATGTTCAATCCGCCATTAACCATAATCAAGTACGAAATACAAGAAAAGAAGAGGCGAAGCCCATTTATTCTACACCTGCCCATTACGACATGCGTTTTATTAAACCACTTGATGAAGATCTTCTGCATAAAGTTTTTAAAAAGTACAAAAAAATTATCACGATTGAAGAAGGGGTAAAGAAAGGTGGATTTGGTTCCGCGGTGCTTGAATGGGCCAATGAAAACCATTATAAAAATCCTATAAAAATAATGGGACTACCGGATAAATTCGTCGCTCATGCGACCGTTGAACAACAGCGTTCAGCTTGTGGGATCGATGAAAATGGAATTCGAGACGTATTACAAAAAATCTAGTTGGCTGATTTATAGTTTTTTAGAACGTTCCAAACTTTACCAGTATCCTTGAAATAAACAGAACCACCTTCATCACTAAGGAGATGATTTATTTTATCACTATGAGCTTTCCATCCAGGAATTTCTTTGATTTTTTTAAAGGTTTGTGATTTTTTATAGTATTCGGCTTTTAGTTCTTTTTTATACTGTTCGGTTTCCTTCCCACCAACTTGATCGAGTAGATCAAACATCATCCCATCAATTTCAGCCTTACTTTTGCTCCCTTTTCGGGCGGTATAGGCGGTTTCTTTTTCCCATTTTTCTTCACTCCAGATCAGTGGTGAAGTTTGATCGGTTTCAATACTTCCGGCTAGCACTTGGGTAACCGTAACGCCTGTTTTTAATTTTCGTCCCACATCTTCTAATATTTTTTTACGATCATTTTTCCAATTTTGATTATCCAAACCATATTCACGATCGCCTTCCTCGATATTTCGACGGGCATTGACCATGTATAAATCAAAGCCTGATAAAAAGGCTCTCCAAAAATCATCGGTAACTTGTTGTGTACCCTGTGACATGTTCGATAGCATTTGTAGTACATCTTTTTCCTCCAATCCCGTAAAGAAGGTAGCTCCATCATCATGATCGGCGTCTTTATTGGCAGTTCGCCCCATCCGCATAGTACGATCTCGTGCGGCTTCACTTCGATCAATTACACCATAGAAAAATCGTTCAATATCATACTGAAGTGAATCTGAGGTGTCGGGTAAAAATGTTCCATTATTATCTCCCATCATATTGCCCCAACCAAGAATATCCTCATATGACCAAACGCCTTGGTGTGCTCCGGGTGTGTCTTTTGGGACAATCTTCCCATCTTTTTTCCAAGAGCTCTTATCCAAGAAGAAATCAAAATAAGGCATATTAGCTAATAGTTCCGCATTAAACTTTAAAAATGTAGATTTTGAAATAAGCGGTTCTCCTTGTGGGTTTTTGGTGGTTACTCCTTTGATGAGGTAATACCATCGTTTATCAGGTTGACCATTCAGTTTTCCCTGAGCAAAAGCTAAATTCAAAAAGGCGATAAATTTATCAGGATACACATCTTCAGTTTCCCCTTTATTCCATTTCTCAAGCATTGTTGCCAGGGATTTAGAAAGAGCTGATATGCCATCTACTTGTGAATCAGTAAGATCACGAAATTCTTTTTCGTGGGCACTTTTGGCCTTATTCATATTTTCATCAATAGCGGTGTCCCAATCTCGAAAGACCTCTTTCGACCAGATGATCTCACAGGCTCGTCCAACTTTTTTAGAAATTTCTGGTACTTCTAGTGCCATATCCTCTGGTATATTAAAGGTAACACTTGATTGCAATCGCATAAGCGTTCGCCAAAGTCGAGGATTATCCCATTTTAGATAGCCCTTTTTATTCAGAATATTTATACAGGCCTTTGCCTCATCTACATCTTTAGTTTTATAGAGATACTCGGCAGTTGTCCATACATCAAGTTCATCATAGTTGGTTTCCCATTCCTTAACACGTGCCTCTTCGGACTCTTCGCCTTTTCGTCGAAACTCTTTTCCCCAAGCCGAATCACCAAAAATCTGCATACCAATATTATAGGTCATTTGATCCTGTTTTCGTTTCCATCGAGTATCTACGATTTCCATAGACTCTTTTATGAGTTGGTAAATACTGTAAAGTGAAATGCTCTGCATTTGTAAGCGGTTATACCATCGGTTTGATCTTACCGTAGCCCCATACTCTTCCCACTCTTTAAGCCATTTTTCTAAATTTTCTGATTCGCCACTAATCTGAGAAAGTGTTTCGCCCATTCGTTCAAAATCCTGGAATTCTTTAATGGCATTAAATCGTGAAACCTCATCTTTATTATACTTTTCAAGCCAGGTATCGAAGTAGTCTTTCTTATTAAAGGTTCGCCAGTGTTCGTTGAAATCGTCGACACTTTCTTTATTTCGTTCGATAATATTTTGAGCCTCGTGTTTGTACATGTTGTATTTTGCCTCAAAATTTTTATCAGAAAGACGCCTTATATCACCAAGTATTCGGTTATTTACTTTACGGATACTCGTCTCATAATTGTGAAGATTGAGGTTGAAGTCGGCTCGTTTTTTTCGAAATTTTTTGATTGCAGCGTCTTTATCCTCAAAAATTCCGTAATCCTTAAGGTTTTGAATGGTTTCAGAAAATCCATTCTCCTCAATCGTTTCTTTTCCGTTTTCATCTTTTACTTTATGCTGGAATAAACGGTGTTCAATAAACATTCGGTATCGAGCAAAATCACCTCCAGAAAAATCAATAAGCCCTAGGAGATCGTCTAATCCTGATTTTATACGAGGAAATACTTGTTCTTTTCCAGTCAAAGGTGCATCTTTTACCCTCTTGAGCTCGATGATACTTTCTACAGCTTTTTTTCGAGCGAGGTCGATCGTTTCATTATAGTGATCTAAAAAACGTTGATAAATTAAATTACTAGAGGCATCTCTCTCATTGAAAATTTCTTCTCGACAAAGATTTTTGAAATGTTCTATTTTAGAATCTAAGGCTGATAATCCTTCCTGCTCCCAGTACTGTATAAACGCATTAAACCTTAGATCAAAGTCACTTTTGTCAGTGCCTTCTTTCAAGAGAACCATAACCATATCATCAACCTGATCCTTTATCTGACGATTAAAGTTTATAAATTCTTGTTTTATAGGGGCGGTTTGAAGGGCCGCTTCTTGTATCTTAACCTTACCAGGAAAATCAAAATCAGGCGTAGAATAACCATTATTAAGCATATTTACGCCATACTCGTAAGCATCACGTATTTTCTGTTTTTCCGATTCGGGAAGTCCTTCAAGAGCTCCTTCGAGTTTATTTCGTTCGATGTTTACTTTTTTATCCCCCTCAATTTTATGCGTGAAATACTCAGCATAAGCCCCTTCAATTTGTTTTATTTCTTGTGGCGTATGAATGGCATTGTGCGTTCGAACATGATTAAGAAATATATTCTTTTGATGAAAGAAGGCGGTTGTATTGTCGGCAAATCCATCAAAAGCCTGATTAATTTTATCTTCAATCGCTTCACTGAAATATCCCAAAGCTCCTTTTAAGATCTCATCTTTTATCTGTGGGTTCCTAAATTCATTAAGTTCTCGAGTAAGATTTTGTCGGAATACATCAGCCCCAATTTGTGCCTCAATTTCGGCAAGCCATGGTTGGATTAAATCAATATTAGCTTGGCTATCTGGATTATCCGTATCAATTTTGGTAATATCAATAGGACTAGTATCGATATTAATCGACTCAAGAACGGACTCAAAGGCATCACGAAAGGCGTGAATTTTTTGTATTTCTTTATCTTCACTGGATTCTTGTGACATAATTACCTGAAAATCAGCCGTATGAAGTCGGTGATTTTTTATTCGCCACTCGAGGCTACTATAATACTGTGATTCAACTTCTTCACGAGAAGCTTCAGGGTTACTGTATATTTCAAAAATAGATTCAGATTGAGCCTTATCGATAGCCTCTTTACTGTATTTGTCCTGTACTTCTTTGAGCTTTTCTTCCAATAATTGCACCTTATTGTTTCTTGGCATATTCAGGATTTTTTTTATCTCTCTTTCGGCTTCTTCGACACGATCTACTCGTTTTTTAAAATTTTCCAAAATATCATTCTGATCAAAGATCTCAAGAATTTTCTCCACCTTTACCACTTCATCATCATTCCAAAGTGGAATATCAGAAACAGAAGATGTGCTTCCCTCATCAGTATTTTCCGACTGAACCCCCGTATGTTCCAATATAACATTTTTGATATCTTGTACCGTATTGAGGGTTTTCTCTCTTACATTTCCTTTATTTTCGTTACGAATAATTTCGTTGATGCCTTTATCACTAAAATCCTTAATGGATTGAATAATTTTACTCAAAATCTTAAACTTTTTCCGTGTATTACTTTCACTTTCAAACTGAGCAAAGAGGGGACTAAGTTTGGTGTTAAAGGGTTTTCGGTCGCTTTCTCCAAACGTGTTTTTCAATTCATGAACCAGTTCATCGATAGTTTTTGGACCTTCAGGTAAACCCGAAAAATTTTCTTGAGTATAGCTTTCTAGTCTTTGGAGTGCTTTGTCATAGGGGATACGCTTATCGGACAAAACAGAACCTTCTCGCGAAAGAATAACTTGAAATTCCTCTTCTTCAAGGTCTCGTATTTGATCTTTGATCTTTGCAATTTCTTTTTCATATTTTTCGATATGAGCCTTATCTTCTTCTGTTTGATCAATTTTGATTTCTTCCTCAAAGAGATCATTGGTATCCTGCCATAAGTTCTTAAAACGATCCTCTCCTAACTGTTTAAAGGCCTTTATATGAATGGGTAAAAAGACCTTTGGAGAACTTTTAGAGACCGCTTCTAGTAATTGTGTCGCATTACCTCTTAGGACAAAGTTCTTAACTTTTTTCTTTTGTTGCTCCGTTATTTGAACTTTACCATTATAGGCAAGATCTTCGAGTAAATCCCACAAGAGAATAAGGCTTGGGTTATTCTTTGTCTTATCGGAAAGAATATTATCAATAAGCTCTTGTGGATTTATTTGGCTTTTTTGTCTCAATATTTTATCAATTTCACCTGAAAACCTCAGATCTTCTGGTATTTGATTTCGAATTTCCCAAAGGATTAGTTGATCATTAGAGGTGAGATGCTCTTTCTGCGTAAGACTTACGGCTTTCTTGATGAGTTTTTCTGTAATGGATTTAAAGCTGTCATCTAAAACATGTCCTGATTTTTGGTTTCTTTTTTTCAAGTATTTATAAAGTGTGATGAGTTTACTGGTTTTGGACATTGACCATTGTGATGGATCTTCATCGGCAAGTGATTGTATTTCCTCAGTATGTTTATCCACAACCAGCTGTATACCTCGTTGTATTTTTACAGGTAAAAAACGTTTAGTGAGTTTTGATCCGTTTAACTGATAAAGAACTCGTGGTGGTATAATCGTGTTATTGACTACCGATAGACTGAGAAAATATTCTGCCGTTTTTCGAAACTTAAGACGGAAAGATTTATCTTTTTCTACCAGGTCAAGATTATCCTCAATAAAGTGTACATCACGTAGTGAAAAGCTAATAGGATTATCAAGAAGTTCTAAGATTTTATCTTTTTTTTCGTTGTCCTCAAGTTCTTGACGTTTTATATCCTCTTTAATGAGACTATTGTTTTCCCAACCCTCAGTGGATGCCTCCTGGTTTTCATCAGGATTGGTATCTACCCATGTCCAATGACGAGTTGGGGAGAAGTTTCGATAACTTTGTGTGAGAAATTTCATCTTTATCTGCTCATTTTACAGGAAAATCGAAGGCAATACGATTCTTTTTAGTTTACTAAAGCAATATTTATTTTATTTATATAGAGTGTTGCAATCTTATTGTTTTTATGCTATAATAACCTTGTCAACTTAATATTTTTTAACCCAAAACAAAAATGACAAACACAAAAAACGTTCTCACGAAATTAAAAGAGGCGAAAGTGTCTTTGGCAACTGGTGCTCTTGCTCTTTTTGCCCTATCAGTGTCAATTCTTGATGCAACACCCTCACTTGATGTAGAAGGATCAAGTGTTCTTCAGGCTAATATATTTGCCATTATGGATAGTGTCTAATCTATTAGTGCTTACTTTCTCGTAAAAATCATCTAAAAATCTAAAACAAAATGATAAAATATATTAAAAACAAAAAAGTTTCGCTTATTATAGGAACACTCATACTCGTAACTCAAGCCTTTATAATTTTGGGAAAGGTTCCATCACTTGATGTACAAGGAGAGGATGTATTAACCGCCAATAGTTAT
The DNA here is from genome assembly GCA_964468965.1 of uncultured Candidatus Peribacteria bacterium. GTDB lineage: Bacteria > Patescibacteriota > Gracilibacteria > UBA4473 > UBA4473 > JALWQU01. The sequence goes on along the minus strand of CAYXXA010000008.1, from coordinate 2,852 downwards.
GCCGTCATTGATATGGCGATTAACTAAAAACAACTAACCCTAACAAAAATGTCAAAAAACAAAAAACAATGTCCAGTAATGAAGTATCTAAAAGACACAAAAGTTTCAGTGCTTACCGGAACCTTAGCGCTATTTACACAATCTATTATTATTTTAAATCTCATTCCTTCTATGGATGTTCAAGGTCAAAGTGTTTTACAGGCAAACATTGAAGCTTTACTTCATATGATTTAGTATCGTAAAATCAGTGAAGAAAAAATCTCCTCGTAACCATAGAGGAGGTTTTTTTATAACTTTTCTTTGAATTTTTTATCGAAAAGTTTAAACTCATCTTAATGACAAATCTGTCCATAAAATGTTGCGGTTCAACCTTCGTGAATCCTTTTGTACTGGCATCTGGTATTTTAGGGGTAACAGGAAAAAGCTTTGAGTATAGTGTGGAAAAAGGTGTCGGTGGTATTACGACAAAATCTCTTTGGAGAAATCCACATCCCGGACACAAAAATCCGACCATGTTTGGGACACCAGAATATTTCATGAATGCGGTAGGGCTTTCGGATGCTGGAATTACAAAAGCTGTAGAAGAATTAGGGAACTATTTACCCAATAGAAAAGCTCCACTGATCGCCAACATTGTAGGGGGGAAAAAAGAAGAATTTCGCGATATAGCACAAGCTATCGAAGAAATGCCTGTCAAACCGGATATGCTAGAGGTAAATATTTCTTGTCCGAATGTGGAAGATGAATTTGGAAAACCTTTTGCTTGTGATCTGGTTTCTGCCGCAGAGGTAACGGCAATTGTCAAAAAAGAAACCCAGATTCCCATTAGTATAAAATTGTCGCCTAATGTTGATAATATTGGACAAATTGCTAAGGCTTGTGAAGAGGCTGGAGCGAATGCAATCACAGCAATCAATACGGTTGGTCCAGGCATGCGGTGGAATATCGATCTTCGTACGCCTATTTTGAAAAATACCGTTGGTGGTATTTCGGGACCGGCTATTTTTCCAATAGCAGTAAAGGCCGTTTATGATATTTATAAATCGGTTGATATTCCGATTATTGCTACTGGGGGGGTTAATTCTGGAAGAGATGCATTAGAAATTATGATGGCAGGGGGGACGCTTGTTGGGGTCGGAACGGCTATTTATTATCATGGGGATGACTTTTGGAAAAAAGCCACTCAGGAAATGTCGGACTGGCTGACGAAAGAGGGGATTGATGATGTTTCTGACATTGTGGGCTTATTTCATAGATTATAGAAAATGATACATAAACTTAATACAGAACCACAGGCCTTTGCGATCCACGATATGTGGGAAGAAGCAAAAAATATACGAACCTTTAGCTTTAAGGGAACGCTGAATGCCAAACCTGGTCAGTTTTGTATGCTCTGGATTCCAGGTGTAGACGAAAAACCATTTTCGATTGCGAGAGACTACGATGGTGAGATCTGGCTGACCATTTGCAATGTCGGACCAGCAACCAATGAACTTTTTAAAATGAAAAAAGGAGACAAAGTTGGTCTAAGAGGGGCATTTGGACACGGTTTCTCAACGGTTAATCAAAAAAATGTTGTTTTGGTTGGTGGTGGCTACGGAACAGCACCACTTCATTATACGGGGAAAAAACATTTAGAAAACGGCTCAACGGTTACCATGATTATTGGAGCGAGAAGTGCCGATCTCCTTATGCATGAGAAATGGTCTGAAGAAGCAGGGTTTCAAGTATTGGTAGCGACGAACGATGGTTCAAAGGGAACGAAAGGGTTTACCACACATGTACTGGCTGATTTATTAGAACAGGAAAAAATAGATCTGATTCAGACCTGTGGACCAGAAGTGATGATGAAAGCGATCGCACAGATGTCGATGGAAAAGGGGATTGATTGTGAAGTTTCCATTGAGCGATATATGAAATGTGGATTTGGAATCTGTGGACAGTGTGTTACTGAAAGTGGGGAAAAAATGTGTCAAACAGGTCCTGTTGTTACCGCGAAAAAGGCTTTAACGTATCCTGATTTTGGCATATTTCATCGAGGTTCGGAAGGGCAAAAGAAGATGTGGTAATATGAAAATTCGTTTTAGGTTTTTTGGGGAATTTCGTAAAACTATTTAAATTCCAAACATTTCGATAGCTGATAGGCCTCACAGGCCATTTGAGTACATACCGTTAGTTTGCCGTTTTTTACGCCACAAGTGTTACAACCATCAAACCACCTTACACAGTTTAGTGGTGGCTTGTCAGTGTCTTCTCGTATTTTTTTATGACATTTTCCTTTATAAAGAAATTCAGCTTTAGCTTTTTTTAACAGGCAAATATTGGCATAAGTTTTTTCTTTAAAACTAGGGCAAGGAGCTTTTATACAACGAATTCCAGTGTCAAATCCTCCGCAAACAGGCCGATATTCTTTGGTGCATGGTTTTATTTTTGCGGAATTTTGCTTTTTTCCTATACAACTTCCCACACCATCACAATCACTTGTGCAAGCCACCGCACCATCATCATCTGGAGCCCCACAAGAGCTTGGCTTACAGATAGCGACACAAGAACCGGGGCAAGTGCTATAGGTATAATCGGTACAAGTTTTGCCGGTTTTTATGGGGGTGTTTGTAAAGGTCTTATACTTTCCGCCAGTCATATAAGGCTCTCCAACCTGACAGATATCAGGATTGCCTTTTATTATTTTGAATCCGGCTTTTTTACAATCGTCAAAAGTTTTGATGTCACTTAAATTCCCAGTAAATCGTTCCTTATTACCGTTTTTTGTTACCCATAAAATATCCGATTCAGGACTTCTTACCAAACAAGCACAGGGACATTTTAATCCTTCAATTTTTCCAATTAATTCT
>CAYXXA010000007.1:0-36330 GCA_964468965.1 uncultured Candidatus Peribacteria bacterium | reverse complement strand
TGCACGACGAATTTTGGATTTTAAGAATGTGGAAGTTTACTTTTTGGATATTTAAAAGAATGACATTTGAAATATTAGCGGCTCTCGTCATTGTTACCTTTTTTACCAGTATACTAACTTCCGTTGCTGGATTCGGTGGTGGCATCATCGTTATCCTATTCTTTTCATTCCTCTTTGATATTAAAACAGCAATCGCCCTGAGCGGTGTCTATTTTATCTTTGGAAATATCAACAAGCTTTGGGCCTTTCGAAAAACTATCGATTGGGACTTTGCAAAGCACTTACTAATTCTTGGAATTCCAGGGTGTATTATTGGACTCTATCTTTTTCAAATTGTAGACAATAAGATCATCCAAATATTTCTCATATTCTTAGGATTATATCTCCTCCTTAATAAATTTATTCCACAAAGCCAAACCCCTATAACAAATAAACAAATTATTACTTGGGGTGGACCTTGGGGGATTTTGACGGGATTTGCCAATGCTTTATTTCTTCGGATATGGTTATTACAAAAGCGACATCTCACCACACACTTTTTTGTTGGAACGGGTGCGGCTGTCTCAATCTTTGTCGATAGCATAAAAATTGGAGGATATTTCATCTTAGATTTTATTACTTTGACAGATGTTTTACTGATATCTCCACTTTTTTTTATTAGCTTAATCGGAACAATAATCGGTAAAAAAATATTAGATAAAATATCTAAAAAAACTTTTGAATATCTCGTATTTTTACTAATCGTGGTATCCATTTTAAAATTTGGATACGATATAGTTAAGTAGTCCTAATCACACCACTTCTTTTGAAATCCCTAAAAAATATGCTAGAATCCTCGCAAATATAACCTCCAATAAAATGAAATTTTTTCTCGACACCGCCAACTTAGAAGATATCAAAAAATACGCCACTTGGGGTATCATCGATGGTGTAACCACAAACCCAACGTTAGTCGCAAAAGAAGGTGTTGATTTTCCCACACGAATCAAAGAAATTGCCGAAGTCGTCGATGGTCCAATCTCCGCCGAAGTCACCGAAGCCTCCGCTGATGAAATGATCAAACAAGGAAAAGAAATCGCTAAATGGCACAAAAATATATTCGTTAAAGTCCCTATGACCAGTGATGGACTCAAAACTGTTAAAGCCTTATCCGCCGAAAATATTCGAACAAATGTAACACTCATCTTTTCAACCACACAAGCCGTTATGGCGGCAAAAGCAGGTGCTACTTTTATCTCCCCATTTGTCGGACGGGTAGATGATACTTCCTATGATGGCATTGAGCTAATAGCCGATATCGTCAGTATTTTTCGAACTTATGAATTTAAGACGGAAGTACTCTCGGCTTCTATTCGACACCCAAAACACGTGCTAGACTCTATGCGGGTAGGTGCTGATATCGCGACGATTCCGCCTAATCTTTTTGATAAAATGGTAAAGCATCCGTTAACGGATAGTGGATTGGCTTCCTTTGCCGCTGATTGGGAAAAGTTTCAGGCTGAACAGAAGTAAAAAACAAAGTACACATGCAAATAAACTTCAACAACGTTTTCAAATCAGGAACTATTACAAAAGATGACTTTAAAAAATCAGGCGAAAAAATTCCTGAATTTCTCAAAAAAATAGAAGCTCGAAATCAGGGATTTTATCAAATTTTTGAAGACGATCACTTTATGTCCGAAGTAGAACGTATCAAAGCCTTTGCTACTTCCGTAGAAGGAAAATACGATGATATCGTCGTTTGTGGGATTGGTGGATCTGCTCTTGGAACGATTACACTACGCGATAGCTTAATGCCACTTTTTGCTAAACCAAAAGTTCGACTGCACGTCATGGAAAATATTGACCCTGATCCTCTCACAGAAATCGTAGAAACATTAGATTTTACACGAACACTTTTTGTTATAATTTCCAAATCAGGAGGAACTCCTGAGCCGATAGCGGAGTACTTTTACTTCCGAAACTTAGTGAACGAAAAAAAACTAGAGGCTAAAAATCACTTTGTCTTTGTTACAGGACCACAAGGATTTTTACACGAAGAAGCCGTTAATAATGATTTCCAAACCTTTAGCGTTCCTGAAAATATTGGGGGACGATATTCAGTATTAACCGCAGTCGGATTACTTCCCGCTTGCTTGATTGGGATCAATATTGATGAGTTACTTAGTGGTGGACGTGAAATATCTAATCTATTCTTGAATAATAATTTTGATCAAAACTTACCATTTCAGATTGCTAGTACTCAGTTTCTTTCTAAAAAACCGCAAAATGTGCTCATGCCCTACGCAACAAAACTTCGGACTTTTACAGCTTGGTTTTCACAGCTCTTAGCCGAATCAACAGGAAAAGATGGGAAGGGGATCACTCCAATTCCCGCTCTAGGAGTCACCGATCAACACTCACAGTTTCAACTCTTTTCTGATGGACAAACTGACAAGCTTATTATTTTTATAGAAGTAAATAAGTTCCCACGAAACCCAAAAATCCCCGTGCTTGTTTCTCATGAAAAAACAGATTTCTTGAAAGGAGTGGATTTCACTAAACTCCTTCATGCGGAAATGGCTGGATCGGCTCAAGCTTTAACCGAAAAGAAAAAACCAAACTTCACTATCTCAATCGATGAAATATCGGCTAAAAATCTTGGCGCACTCTTTGTTCTTTTTGAGGGAGCGACCGCTTTCCTTGGAGAGTTTATGGAAATCAATGCTTTCGATCAACCTGGAGTTGAACGAAGTAAGGTTTTGACAAGAGCTAATTTAAGATAAGAACTCCACGTAAACAAATACATATGAAATTCTCAGAGTTAAATCTAATCGAACCCATTCAGAAAGCGTTAAAAGAAAAAGGATACACCCACCCAACACCAATACAGAAACAATCTATTCCGATTTTACTCAAAGGAAATGACCTCCTCGGTTGTGCCCAAACAGGAACAGGGAAAACCGCTTCTTTTGCGATTCCTATTCTCCAGCTCATGCATGAGGATCCACAAAAACAAGCCAAGAAAGGAAGAATAAAGGCTCTCATCGTTACTCCCACTCGAGAACTCGCGATTCAGATTGCCGATAGTTTTACCGAATATGGGAAGTACACGGGACTGAAAAATGTGGTCATTTTTGGAGGCGTAGGACAACGACCACAAACAGAAAAAATAAAACAAGGTGTTGATATTCTTGTCGCGACACCTGGGCGATTACTCGATCTTATGAACCAAGGATACATCACGCTCAAGGATATTGAATTTTTTACCCTTGATGAAGCCGATCACATGCTCGAAATGGGCTTTATTCATGATGTAAAAAAGATCATTGCTAAACTCCCCCCAAAGCGACAATCCTTATTTTTCTCAGCAACGATGCCACCTAATATCGCAAAACTAGCTCAAACGATCTTACAGAATCCTCAACGTGTAACCATTGAACCAGAACAGGCTACGGCTGAACGAGTGACTCAAGCTATTTATTTTGTCAATAAATCAAATAAAATAAAACTCCTAACACATATTCTTGAAACCGCTCCCTGTGACGCAGTTCTTGTTTTTGCGAGAACGAAACACGGATCTAATAAAATCGTAAAACTGTTACTCCGATCAGGTATCACCGCTGAAGCTATTCACGGGAACAAATCTCAAACCGCACGTCAAAAAGCACTTGAAAACTTTAAATCAGGAAAAACAAAAGTCCTTGTTGCCACCGACATAGCCGCCCGAGGTATTGATGTTTCAGAACTTGAGTTAGTCATCAATTATGATCTTCCAAATGTAGCCGAAACCTATGTCCATCGTATAGGTCGAACTGGCCGAGCAAAGGCAAGTGGAATGGCTTTGTCATTCTGTGATGCAGAAGAAAAAAACGATCTCCTCGATATTCAGCGGCTGATCAAGCAGGAACTTCCCATTATTGAAACGCATCCCTATGCGGAAGACAAGACCCTTCGTCCACTCAAGCCAAAACGTCAACCAAAACCCAAAAAAAAGCGATGGGGGCGTCGATAACTAAAATCTCAAAATGCCCGTTATCATTACTCAAGAACAGTTCAAAAGCCGATACCTTGCGATAAAGGAACGGTTTGATGAACTCAATGCTTTCGATAAACAGGATACTCGGTGGAAAAAAGTAGGACGTTTAATCAAAATCATAAAACAGGCCTATCACCGAGACAAAGTCTATGCGGTCAAATACATGAACCTGCTCGAAAAATATCAGCCCTCATTTCAGGAAGAAAAACGATCCTTGATCGTGCGAGCGATTGAGCTCATGCAAAAGGTAATCTTGCATAAGAAGTTGAATCGGAAAGGATAGCTTATTCTATCGCTTTCTGAGCTATTTTTATAAGTTGTCGCCTTTTGTCTGCTATTGTTCTTTTTGGCATAGTGGATTGATCCGTCTTTCCTCCGTAAGAAAAAGTAAGTTTTCCTAAAAGTAGTGAATCTTTATAAAACTCAAACTGAATATGCTTACTTGCCTTTACTTTTCTAAAACCAACCGCTATCAACCTATGCATTAGAACCTTTGGTGTTATTGACGTTTCATGTGGTAAAATTTCATCCACATCAAATGGTAAGTCCACCTCCTCTTGAGCCTCAACATCCTCACTCCTTTTTGATTCTTCCTGTATCAATAATAAACACGCATTTACATAGGATTTCACCAGTGTATTTAGGGGCTCTTCTTCCTCATGTATAAAGGCAGCCTCAACATGTGCTTTTCCCAAAACAAGATTTACACGTGGAATTTCGGAAATAGCTAATCTCAGGTCATCATTCAAGGCAGTCCATAGTTGATTACTCGTGTCTTTCTCAAGAGCATCCAAAGCGTTTTCAATATCACCTGAAAAATATTCTGCTAAACTCTGTTCCACAGATGCCCGAACTGCTGGGATAAATATTTCTTTATACCAATTTAAAAGACGTTCTCTTTCCCCTATTTTTTGAGCTAGTGGCGAAGTTTTGTCCAAAAACTCAACAGGATCTGAAAAATATTTTAAGCATTCATTTGACATTTCCAATATATTACATGAATAAGTATTACACATGCAATATTTTTTCAGAAAAAGGACGTACCACCGGTACGCCCTTACAGGTGATCTCGTTATCTTGTAATCTTGTTTATTCTACAACAACGCCTTCATGCTCAGTTTCACCTTACCTCGCTCAAATCCAATAATTTTTACATCCACTTTTTGTCCTTCTTTTAGATAATCTGAGACATTTTCTACTCGCTCCTTCGCGATTTCAGAGACATGCACCAGACCGTCTTGTTTTGGTGCAAATTCGACAAACGCCCCAAAGTCCATTATTTTTTTCACTTCACAGTTTTTGAAAACATCTCCAACCTGTGGTTTATACGTCAATTCTTTGATCATCTTAATGGCTTTTTCTGCCCCTGATGCCTCTAACGCGGAAATGGTTACCAGTCCAGAATCTTCGATAGAAATATCGACATCAAAATCTTTTTCCATTCCCTGAATCGTCTCTCCCCCTTTCCCAATAATCACGGCAATATCATCTTCCTCAACTTTTACCGTATAAATTTGTGGAGCATATTTATTCATTTTTTCTCGTGGCTTGTCGATTGTTTCCATCATCTTTCCGAGAATAAAAGTTCTCCCTTCTTGGGCTTGCTTCAACGCTTCAGCCAAAAGTTCAATCTTCAATCCTTTAATCTTAATATCCATTTGCAAAGCGGTAATACCATTTTGGTCTCCCGTTACCTTGAAATCCATATCACCACCCGCATCTTCAGCCCCTTGAATATCTGAAAGAATATGGTATTCCCCCGTCGATTCATCCATTACTAGTCCCATTGCGATTCCAGAAATAGCGGTTTTAATCGGAATACCTCCATCCATCAAAGCTAATGTCGATCCACAAACAGAAGCCATTGAACTCGATCCATTACAGGCTAAAACTTCTGAAACGACCCGCATCGTGTAGGGAAAACTATCATCTTCTGCTGTCGGCAAGACGTAACTCAACGCCCGTTCCGCCAACGCCCCATGTCCAATTTCTCGTCGTCCAGGTCCTCGCATCATTCGTGTTTCTCCGACAGAATAAGGCGGAAAGTTGTAATGATGAAAATACCGTTTCATATATTCCGGTCGATCTGGTTCATCGAGTAGTTGCTCGGCTTTCGGCCCCGCCACGGTCAACATCGAAAGCACTTGCGTCTCTCCTCGTTGGAAAAGTCCTGATCCGTGTACTCGATTGAAAAGTCCCACCTCTGTCGTGATCGGACGTATCTCATCTGCCTTTCGTCCATCCAGACGTTTTCCCGTTTCAAAAATTCGTCGTCGAACGCTTTCTTTCATTCGAGTATCAAAAACTTTTGAAAGATCTTTTTTCGTTACTTCTTCCGCTTCGAGGGCTGATTCTGCTGCTTCCATCAATTTTTCTTTTAGGGCTTTAAGCTGTACCTTAACCTCTTTTTTCGTTTTTCCTTCAACCGCATCAAAATCCGCCTTACTCAAAACTCGATCTACGATTTCCTCAGCTATTTCAGATTTTTCCGCAATCGTTGGCTCAAAAGGTTTTACCTGATCTCCCAGTTCTTTTACGAAATCTTCCTGCAACTGACACACTCGCTTAATTTCTTTGTGAGCAAGCTCCAAAGCCTCCAACATCTTCTCATTAGAAATAAGATTTGCCCCAGCTTCCACCATCGTAATAGCATCGGCTGTTCCCGCTACTAAAAGATTAAGATCTCCCTCTTCTTCCTGTGTGAAAGAGGGGTTAAGTATAAAGTTTCCAGATTTATCAATCCCCACTCGAACGGCACTTACCGCTGATTCAATTGGTGCTCCTGCAATTAGTAAAGCTAAAGAAGCTCCAGTAATCCCAGCACTCGAACCAGAGTGTTTTCCATCACCTTGTAAAAGCGTACAGATGATTTGTGTTTCATTCGTCATTCCCTTGGGAAACATAGGACGAAGTGGACGATCAATCATCCGTGCAATAAGCAGATGAGCATCACTGGCACGTCCTTCTCGTTTCATAAATCGAGAGCCTTTGATCTTTCCCGTCGCGTAAAATTTTGCTTCAAAATCGACAACGAGTGGAAAAAAATCAATCCCTTCTCGTGCTTCCCCCAAACAAGCTGTACAGAGCAAAGCTGTATCATCATAGCGAACTAGTACGGAACCCTGAGCCTGCATAGCTAATTTTCCGTGTTCAAACGAAAGCGTACTATCCCCGATCTGGATAGATTTTTTTGTTATCTTAGACATGATATTAAAATTAGAAATTTGTAAGTAAAACAAATCTCAAACTTTTCCGGAGTACCGATGAAAGCTTTTTCAATCAAAAAATAGAATAAGAAGATCCAAAAAACTTTCGTTAGGCGAAATGGTATCAGTAAACCATCCTTTTTGTCTTTCTGAATTTACTTTCGCCCTCAAATCTTATCTAAGAACGCAAACAAACCCAGTAGACGACTCCGAAAAGTAAAAGAACTTTGTTTCAGATAGATTCTAAAGATATTTCAAAAAAGGGCAAACCACAAAAAAACACCCGAAGGTGTTTTTATTTTTTAGTTTCTCAATGGGATTTAAACTATTTACGCAATCCAAGAGCTTTAATCAGAGCTTGGTAGGCTTTATTATCATTCATCTGAAGATACCGAAGTAGCTTTCGTCGCTTCCCAACCATCCCAATCAATCCTCTTCGAGAGTGTTTATCTTTTTTATGAATTTTCAAGTGCTCAGTCAACGAGGTAATCTTTTCAGTCAGAATCGCTACCTGAACCTGTGGTGATCCTGTATCTTTTTTGTGCGTCTGATGTTTCGCAATAATGCTTTTCTTTTGGTCTTTTTGCATAGTAATAATCGGTTTTAGAATGATTTCGGACAGATATTATGAGATTTTACTTCCCCGTCAAGCCTGTTTTCTATTTTTCAAAACACTATCAATCGACAAATCCATTCCATTGGGGTATTTTTTATAAGAAATTCTCCTTTTATTCAAATTCACGCACTAACTCCAAGATACTATCTGATCGCACCGCATAGGTTTTCTGATTTAGAGTATCCGTTCCGATAATCATCCCGTAAATAACCCCTTTATCATCATAAATAGCGGATCCAGAAACCCCTTTCTTAACCGCTCCGTCTAGTAAAATAACCCGTTGTTTCAGTGTTTCTTCTGTTTCAAAAGTAGCGTGTTGATCCAAAACGATAACGGCATGAGTCCTATCCCCAAACCAGAATAATTTTTGACCGATATTGGGTGGTAATGCGGATAAGGTAACCGCCTTATTTTCCTTTTTTGGTAAACGAAAAAGAATAACATCACGTTCATAGTCTCGAACAAGTATTTCTAACTTTTCCCCCTTATAAAACAAAGATTTATTTAAAACAAATAAGTGATCTGGTGCCGCACCAATTTCCGGTTTCACAACCATACCTCGACCTAATGGATGCCCGTCTTCATCATCTAACACTATGAAATTTGGCGGTAATGAGAGTGTTTTATCCTCATGGGAGGGAGGCATACAACCGCTAAAAAATAATATCGATAACCCTACAAGTATAATTTTTTTCATTGTTAATCGTTAAAATTCAATTGATGATTTCGATTTTCACAAGACTTTCAAAAACCCTTTTTTTAACAAATTTTCACTTTCTTTCTGATCTATTCCACGCGACTGACAAAATAAAACCTTCTCAGATTCAAAAGGAGCGATTGACGCCGCATGTGAAGCCGACTTTACTTTATCAGTCTTTACGGTTAAAACAGGAAGACACTGTCCTCTAGCGGAATCAAAAAGAACAATCTTTTCCGTAATCTTCACTTCTGCTTCAACTGATTTTTGTTCCAAGAGAGCTGATCCATCAAAAATCAAAAGACTTGCATCTTCGGCTGTTCCACGCAGATCAAGAACCCCTCTTTGATTTAGTCCTTTGAAGATTAGCTTTAGGCACCATTTCTTTTTCGATTTACCAAGACTTTGTGCTCTTCCAAAAACTTCTACAACCGAATTATCCCCTTTCAATACTATTTCTAAGGAAAAGTCTGACGAGTGGTTACTAAAATCTTCTAAATGAATCGTTTTATATTCATTTTTACTAAGGAGTATCGTTTTATGACCAGTTGGGTTTTTAAAAAACATTTCAGTAAGTTTTAAATATGTAGTGAGGTAGTAGTGAGAAGATTTTTAGCTTAAACTAAACACTCTCATCTACTTATTACCCCTTTCTTTTCTGGTTGAGTTTTCTCTATTTTTATGATATAATCATCTGATGTCAAACAATATAGACGCTTCCTATATCCTTAAGTTAATGGAGTTATCACAAGCCTTATCTCCTGATAAAAAGGTGTGGTGGAAGAAAAAATTACCCGAAATGAACGAATTTCAGCGATCACAGTTTGTGAGTATTCTGGAAAAAGAAGCTAAATCTAAAGTTAAGGTTTTACAAAAAAATATTGCTCTACGAAAACACTATGCTCAAAAAAAAGTAAAAGCCCTCTACAACTACGTGGAAAATAAAGTTGCTAAAGATGAAGAAATAGAACTTGCCCTACTTGATAAAGAACTTGAAAATGTCTAATCATATCGAAAATCACGAACAAAATAACTCAGTGGAAAACGGAACGCACCTGCCTGAACAGGCAATCTCATTGAAAAAGACACTAGAAAACATAGAAGTATCTAGCAAAAAAAAGGGTAAAGAAATCTGTCAAAACTATCCTAATACATTGCCAAGTGATCCAACAAAGGTTCCTGCCGTTCGTAAAATTGATGAGGAATGTGATCAAAAAGTTAATGAAAATAACCGAGAACATTCTGCAACAATAAAGGAATACTCATCACAATTTGCAAAACTTGAAAAAGAAGTTGCTGATAACTACAACAATCAAAGCGTATTTCGAAAAGAAGTAGTAGAAAACGTAAGCGTCGCCGACATAATCAAAAAAGGAATTCCCAAAAGCGAAGCCACAAATGGACGTGTTCCAGAAAATCGTGAAACGGGACTCCTTGATATTGCATAATCGACGCGCTAACCATATAGACGATGGCATTCATAATACATAACCCTGACGTTTTAACACGTGATCCACTAATAGCTATGGAAGAAACTCTGGATCAGAATAATGGAGATTATACGCTTATAGGTGAGCTATTGCAGGAAAAAGTTATTAAAAGACTAAAATTAGAATATGGAAGTGAATTTATAGTCGCTCTTCCCTATAATAATTTTCTATCACCTTACAAGCAGTTACTTACTAATTTAATATTGTGGCATTCTATTCATATATTAAAAAAAACTGGGATGGCGACAGCTGAAATAGTTACAAAGATAAACAGTGAAAACGAAGATACTGGATATAGAGTAAAAGAACATCCCCTTATTGATAAAGTTCGTAGCGTTAAAACGGATACTAAAACTACCACTTCGTAGCTACTTCATAAGATCTACTTTAAGAAAAAACACTTTATCAAAATAAATCTTTTAGCAACTTTGAATTAGATCTTAGCTTCTGATTACATCCTCTCTGGTATTTCGATACCGAGACAATGAAGACCTGTTTCAAGTATTTCTAGTACTTTCGTAGCGAGGGCTACCCGAGCGTTTTTTAGGTCTTCAGTTTCAGCGTTAAGAATAGAGTTATTGGTATAAAAACTCGACCATTCTTGAGCCAGTTCTAGGAGATAGGTAAGGATATAGGTTGGATTTTTTCCCTGAGCAGCTCGTTCTAACACGTTTGGCCATTCGAGTACTTTTACACCAAGAGGTTTTTCAGAAGTACCTAGTTGAAGTAATTGTTTATTTTTAGATATTTGTTGTTTATTTTTTGGGACTTTATTTAAAATGGACTTTATCCGAACGCCAGCGTATTGAAGGTATGGTCCTGTCGAACCTTGGAAATCAATCGACTTTTCTTTATCAAACGTAATAGCTTTAATGGGGGTTGTTCGAAGAAGATAAAATTTCCAGGCGGCATTTTGAATCTGTTCAGCGATTTTTCCAATTTCGTTATCAGGAATAGAAGGGGTACTACTGACCGTATTATTATTTCGAATCTTTATTTCAGCGAGTTCGTGTAGCTCATCCATAAGGTTATCCGCATCGACAACATTCCCCTCTCGAGATTTCATTCGTCCATCGGGAAGATGAACAAGTCCATAACTGAGATGATAACATTTTTCGGCATGGATGATATCTAATTTATCAAGACACTGGAAAAGTACTTTAAAGTGATAATTCTGTTCATCAGCAACAGTGTAGATCATCTCATCTGGATGGTTAAAATCTCTATCTCGGGCAACGGCAACAGCTAGGTCTTGGGTGAGATAAATGGACGTTCCATCAGATCTTAGGATAACTTTCTCACCAAGTTGTTTATCCTCAAAGTTAATCACAATCGCACCATCTGCTCGTTTTTCAAAAACTCCCTTTTCGAGTCCTTTTTGAGCGATGTCTTTTCCTTCAAGGTAATAGTCGGATTCAAGATACCATTTTTCAAAGGTTACATATTGTCGGCCATAGGTTTGTTGGTGACCATCAATGGTCCATTTATTCATTTTTTCCCAGAGCTTTCGAACTTCTTTGTCTCCAGACTCCCATTTCAAAAGCATAGCCTGAACCTCTTGATTAAGTGCGTCGTCTTTTTTGCTTTCTTGTTCAAATTTTACATAATAATCCCCTACAAAATGATCTGGCTTCTTTCCTTCGGATTCTGGGGTTTTGCCTTTGCCAAACTTTTGATAAGCAAGCATGGATTTACAAATATGAACCCCTCGATCGTTAATAATATTAACGGGATGAACCGTCGCCCCCGCCTGTTTTAATATTCGTGAAAGAGAAAGCCCTAGGGCATGATTTCGCATATGTCCAAGATGAAGCGGTTTATTGGTATTTGGACCTGAATACTCTAGAACAATATTTTTGTTCAAAAGTATTTTTGAATCAAGTGGGGTGGCAAAGACTTTTTCAAAGAATATCTCAGACTTGAAGGTACAGTTTAAATAAGGTCCAACGATTTCAGTCGATTCAATAAGGTCGCTACTTTTTAGTAAATGTTCCACTTCTTGTGCTATTTGTACAGGATTTTTTTTAAGTTCTTTCGTCAGCTGAAAAAAGTTAATTGCTAAATCACCTGTTTGTCCTTTGGGAACTGGGGCAAACTGTAATTTATTAAACCCTTCGAAGTTTTGTATTTTTAAATAATCGAGTATAAGTTGATTCATCGCAGATATTATTGTTTTTTTGTGAAAAAAGGCAATGTAAAAAATAGCTCGTCACTCCGACTATAAGCTAAGTTCTAAATGAATTTCAAAAAACAATTACTCAAAAGTAACGAAAAAGAAGACACCTTTTTATCTTTTTCATATTAACACTTGATATTGGCATAATTAACCAACAAAGAACCCTGGATTGACAACTTTGAGGATAAGAGCTGTTCCAAAGAGTAAAGCGAGACTTAGGAGCGCTTGCATAATTCGTTCTTTAGCTTGATTTACCCCTTCTGGAGCAAGTCCTCCGAAACTTATTTGGATGCCTGAAATGACGATAATGAGGACACAAATGACTCCAATAATTCCCGTAGCTACTTTATAGATCACCTTGACGTAATTACTAATCAGTTCGACACCATTTCGTCCACTGATAACTTCACCGCCTTTCTGAAAACTATCGATTTTTACACAATAGTGACCTGGGGCTGGTACACAAAGTTTGAGACTTTGCTCTGCTACTTTTGCAGCCGCAGGGTCTTTTTTTTGGTAGTCCTCCATTTCTTTATTAAGGCTTGCCTGTTGCTTATCTCGTTGTTTTTTTAATTCCTTCTTTTTATTAGGATCACGCTCTTTCTTAATTCGCTTATCTAAGGCATCAATAGCTTTTTTATTTTCGGCAATACTTTGGGCTTCTGGACTCACCCCATTTTTTTGAGCATCCGCATGAGAATATGGGTTTTTAAGATAATTTTGGTCAATTTGAGACTGTTTTTCACTTTGTGTTTCCGCATAAGAGAACCCAATTGATCCAACCTGTAATAACAAAATGAGACTCAATAACAGTTTTTGGTATCCGAAATTTTTTATGTTTATTTTCATTTCTTTACATTTTACCACAGAATGAAAAGATCTTCAATTTATTCCCAACGGATACAGTATCGACCAGTTTTTTCTCGATCAAATCCCTCAAAAAACTCACTAATACAACCTCCTGTATTTGAGACAAAAAACTTTTGAGCGACACTCTTACTCTTAGTAACGGCAAAAGCATTTAACACATTTCGTCTTTTTCGTTCTCCTTCAAAAGTTTGAATTAATCGCCTTCCAAAACCTTTCTGTGTCGAATACACAGCCCCCATCTCCAGTGTGTTTTCATCAAATTCTCTAATCTCAAAAAAACCTTTTATATCGCCTTCTGGAGTAGTAAATATTCGCCAGTTTTCAAAACTTTCGAAAATTTCATCAACGGTTTTTGGCAAGAGTATTCCTTCTTTCGCAAGTGGTTCGATACGGTCTACCACTTATTGAGCCACTATTTTCTTATATAATGTTTTGATATCGGTTGGTACGAGGATTGAGTTGTGATTTTCCATGGTTTAGATGTTGTTATAAATAAAGATTTTTGAATTAAGTGGGGCGTTTTGTTTGTATACAAAAGTTAGATCGCCCTAAGGGCGACAACGATTTTCGTAGACGAAATTTAGATTATTCATATTTTCAAATTTGAATTAGATTTCCATGAACTATTTGAGTAATACTTTCCCTATTTTGTTTTGCACTAGCTTGAAGAATTGCGGTTATATCATGGGCAGAGCCAATATAAGTACGAACACCTTCTTTTGCTGCTGTAATTAGCGCTAATCCTTTTGTTCTTAATCCATTTGAGCCCTTTCTCCCTCCACCAGTTGATTCATCTATCCGTTGTTTCATTCCTTCAATCGTTTCAGTTGGAACGGTATTTCCTTTTTCATCTAATAGACCTTTCTTTTTTCCAGAAAGTATGATTAGATTAGCTTTTTGTGTAGTACGTTCTTTCAAAAGTTGGATGGCGATTGTGGCAGCGTAAAAATCATTATCCCCATGAAACTTAACGTTTCCCCGAGGATCAAAGGTAAGGATTTCTGGAGCAAGTCCAAACCTAGAAGACATATCCTGTTGGTTGGTTATTAGTGTATTACCATGTCCATGAACATCAAGTATATTTTCAGCTATAATGGTGAATCGCGGTTCATGTGGAATGGGCTGGTTATTCTCCAGTGCTTTTTGATTCTCAGCTAGCTCTGTTTCAGACAAAGGATGAAAATCTTTTTCCGTTGCTAATAGTTGGGGTTGAATCGACCCAAAGTACTTATTCCATTGATTCATAACCTCTACCCACCCAGCACTCGCTGT
This sequence comes from uncultured Candidatus Peribacteria bacterium, assembly GCA_964468965.1. Lineage (GTDB taxonomy): Bacteria > Patescibacteriota > Gracilibacteria > UBA4473 > UBA4473 > JALWQU01. The sequence continues at coordinate 21,985 of CAYXXA010000007.1, read as the reverse complement.
AGTTGATGGATTACCTTGATAGCCAAGGCTTTTCCCCATGAGAAACCCCCCAGATGACACAAGTATTCCCCTAGTAATACATTTCATTTGCTCTGCTATATTCTTAAAATTTTCCTCGTAAACTTCTAATGTGTTAGGATTAACTAATGAACTTGATCCGACTTTGGCTACTGTAATTTCTTTTTCCATTTTTAATTTAAATATTAACTAATAAAAAATCCATCCTGTTGGTAAGGCGGATCTTTTTGTTTGTAATTTTTATTATTCAATTTACACACACTCAAGACCCGCCGCCAGAGGCGGACGAAAATCTCGGGGTCGAAGCAATTGAATAAACATTTCGAAAACTACAATAATTAAAAAAAATAAGTTGTCAAACTTTTGGACAAAACTTCAATTCTGTGCATAATTTAAGATACTTTTTATAGTTATTAGATGGTAAAAATAATTAAAGGTAATTTTAAGATTTTTGAAAATCAATGAAAAAACAAAGTATAAAGCCCTACGAAGAATATAAAAAGGATTTTGAAAAAGATCTTAGTTTCATCTTATCTGAGGTGAAATCTTATTATCCAAAGCTTGAGAAGCAACATGAAGATCGAATAAAAAAAGCTTTTTGGTACGGAGAAAAAATGCACAAAAAACAGACTCGATTTTCAGGAGAACCATACTATATCCATCCAATTGCCGCGACTAAGATTTTACTCACAATAAAACCTGATACCGAAACAATTGCCGCTTGTTTACTTCATGATGTCATAGAGGACACCCCTATTACGGGAAACGATATTGAAATGGAATTTGGCAAAGATATTCGTTTTCTTTGTGAGGGAGTAGAAAAGGTGGCGAAAATTCGATTACAAGGAAAAGAGCGTGAACATGAAAGCCTTAGAAAGCTTTTTATTGCAATGGCAAAAGATGTGCGAGTGATTTTTATCAAATTGGCCGATAGAATTCACAACCTGAGTACGTTGGAATTTGTGAGAAAGGAAAAACGAGTTCGAATTGCTCGAGAATCATTAGCCATCTATGCCCCTGTTGCCGAAAAACTAGGACTCTTTGAATTTAAGATACTTATTGAAGATCAGTGTTTTAAAAATATTCACCCAAACCGTTTCAAGGAAATTGCAGACCAAATATGGAAAACAAGCGAAGATCGTAAAAAATTTACGATTCAGGCAAAAGCCGAAATCCGTTCGCTTCTGAAAAAAGAGGGAATTGAAATTCTTGATATAAAAGGACGTCCTAAAAATATTCGTTCAGTATACCAAAAAATGAAACGAAAAAACTTTTCAAGAGTTGATGAAATTTATGACCTTTTTGCCATTCGAGTCATTGTCAAGACAAATACGGATTGTTATCGAGTTCTAGGAGCTATTCATTCGGCATGGAAACCGATTCCGAGTCGGTTTAAAGACTATATTGCCGTTCCCAAACCCAATGGATACCGAAGTTTACACACAACCGTTCTCGGACTTGGACGAAGCAAGCTCCCAACGGAAATTCAGATTCGAACCGAAGCCATGCATATGGACGCTGAGTATGGACCAGCTGCACATTGGGTCTACAAAAAAGTATCTCATTCAAACTTTGATGAAAACTATGTTCAGAAACTCTCATGGTTTCCCCAAAATTTGAAAGATTCTGAATCAACACCTGATTCCGCTGAGTATTTCAAGCAAATTACCAAGTTTCTTGCTCGTGATCGGATTCATGTTTTTACTCCCAAAGGAGATCTCAAAGACCTTCCCATAAAATCAACACTCGTCGATTTTGCTTATGCAATTCATTCCGAGGTTGGCGATAGCTGCATTGGAGGAAAAGTTAACGGTATTATTAAACCTTTAAACTACGAACTAAAGACAGGCGATATCGTTGAAATAATGACCAAAGAGGGACGAACCCCTAATCCACTTTGGTTAAAATTTGTAAAATCTTCTCATGCTTTACAGCGTATTCGTAGCTATATTCACAAAACAGGCGAAGACTATGTTTTACCTTCCGTAATTAAAAAATCATCAGAGATCGTCAGACCTCCATTAAAAAAGAAAACTAAAAAAACCTCTTCACAAAAAACAAACGAAACGAAACTTCCAAAAGTGATTATTGGTGGAGAAGATGGTATACCTTATCGAATCGGAACGTGTTGTCACCCTGTGCCAGGAAAAGATATTATCGCCTATAATTCTAGAGGTTTAGACTTTGTGGTACATGAACTAGGATGTAGTGCTCTTAATAAATTAGAATCGAGACGATTTATTGAAGCTCATTTTCGAGTTATTTATAGTTTTTTAGTCAAAGCCACAGATAGAGTCGGACTATTACGAGACTGCGTTAACGTTATTACCGAACATGGCATCAACATCAAGGGATCACGTTTGACTTATGAGAAGAAGAAAATCGTTGTTCTTCACTTTGAAATAGAATGTAGTTCTCAACGAGAGTTGGGGGAAATTCGTCTTGATATTCAGAATATTCCTAATGTTTTTGAATTTAAGCAAATTGACACTGATGAAAACACCGTGTAATATGGATTTCCTTGAAAGAGGAGATCTTTGAAAAATAAGGCATAATTAGAAACGTGTAATAAGTAATAAATAGACTCTTCTTTGTTATTACTGATTATACATTAAGACGGGGGTGTACTGGTTTCGACAGGGAGATCAGAAGGTATAGACTGGCGTTTCCGGATTTGAATTTTGTTCCGGTTATCCACGAAATTCAATCGTAATTGGAAATACAATTGCAAAAGCTTACAACAAAGCACGAACAACTCTTGCACGAGCATTATTTGCTCCTGCACAGACAGCAAGTGTCTTTGCCTAACGTAAGCATAGGACAAACCCTTGGTTGAGCCTTTGCTCCTAAGGTGGTTGTAGATTTTACCACAACTTCTATAATCAAATTCGTGGTGTAGTTATTCCCTTGGATAAGGAATAATGAAACCTTTTCCAAAACTTTAAGGTATTTTGTTTGTTTTAAGCCTTAATTTTATAACAAACAAACTATAAACGTAGAAGGTCTATGGCTTCCTCTCTGGACGCGAGTTCGATTCTCGCCACCTCCACCAAATTTAAAACTCGATAGCAAAAAAGACCTATGTTTTTTTGTACTGCCCATAAAGAGAAATGAATAGTTTTAGTTAAAAACTCTATTCAGATTATTGATAGTTTTTTAGATGAAAATATTTGAATTTTAGATCTATTTTTGGTACAATGGTCTGATGGTTAAATATTTTTCAGAACAGTATATGCGTATTTTCTTACTAGGTATCGTATTATTACTAAACGTCGTTTCAGTCTCCTCCTCTCATGCCTATCAGGTCAGTGGTGGTAATTTTTTAAAGATTGTTCAATCAGGAGGGCATACTGGGTCAAATAGTTTTCAGGTAAAGGCACATCTTAAGCCAATGGCTCATCCTGAAGCCGGTCCAGTTGAAACAACAATCACTCCCACCGAACCACCTGTCATAACAACACCATCAACACCTTCAGTACCTTCTAATCCAAAAGTGGTAACGCCAGTACCTCAGACGGGTGGTGGGGAAAAGTATGATGCTTCGGCTTGGATTTTAAACCGAAAATATGACGAACTTGTTCGTGCGAGAGAAGAAGAAAAATTAAAGGCTTCTGCTCCCAAAAAAGAAGATTTTACGATAATTCCAAAAGCCAAGGCACAGAAAAAAACACAAACAACAAACCAAACCGAAGATCTTATTAAGTTACTAGTTTCTGCGCCAAAAGGTAATGGATCTAAGCTTGTTGTCGATTTAGAAAAAGTAAAACCTTCGCTACCAAAGGAAGTTAGTATTTCAGAACTACACACAGTAGCTCCTGAGATTGAAAATAGTGAATCCATAAAGAAAACTGACAAAGTAACTCAAAAAGAAACGGAAACGAGTTGTCCAGATCGAAAGGTATATATTTGGTACCCAAATCCTTGGGAGCCTTTAGTCTACCTTTTATTTGGAACACTAATCGGGTTCTTTTTTATGATTTTATTTTTGATTATTCTTGTTCTTTGGATGATTTATACCCGTAACAAGAAAAATAAAAAAACAACCAAGAAAACGAAAAAAGGAGAGAAATTTCGTTTGTTTCTTTCATTTTTGATACTGGTTGGCTTATTTGGTGGAAACACGCTTGCAATAACCACAACACCTCAAAAAATTATCTACGAAGGCGAGCTCCTCGACAATGCTGGGAACCCTGTTAGTGGGGATTATGATTTTCGGTTTAGTCTTTGGGACAATCAGGACTACGAATTAACCGATACGCTTGCGGGATCAATTAACGTTGTCGCAACTGACTTTTTCGGTTGGCAAGAGGTACAATCTCAAAACATCTCCAATCATGGAAAATTTAGCTTTCAGGTGGGAACGGTTGTTCCCTTTACGCCTGGTTTATTTGATCGTGTGAATATGAGTTTACAAATAGAAGTAAAACCATCAGGGGCTCCTGACTCAAGTTATGAATTGATTGACCTCGATACAACTAATCCAGTGATTGATAGAATGGTTATTGATTCCGTACCATATGCCTTTAATGCCGATAAACTGGATTTTCATGAAGCTGGTTTTGGAGCTGGACAGATACCCTACTTAGATCTTTCTGGTAAATTTCCAACAACGGTTTTACCCATTGTTAATAATGCTTTGAATGCGGGACATGCCGATTCAGCGGACAATGCAAATACCGTTGGTGGAAAAAATATTGGTTATAATGCAGATGAAATTCCTTACCAAGATGCTTCTGGAAAACTGCCAAATACAATTATTCCAGATATTGATGCTGTCCTTTTAGATGGTCGAGATACTGGATATACCGCAGGTGATATTCCTTATATTGATCCGATTACAGGGCTTCTCCCAAGTTCGATTATTCCCTTTACGGGATCGGGAGGAGTTGCTTCTAACATTCCAGGAACCGATACCAGTGTTTTTGTCATCGATCAGGATGATACGGCTCTACCAACTGATAATCTAGTACTTCGGTTTGGAACGACGTTAGGCGAGACAATCCTTTGGAATGGGGTGAGTAATCAATTTGAAATTAGTGACGATGTCACTATTCAGGGAGGTCTGACCGTTTCTGGTACGATCAATGGCGTCACTATTGGATTGAAAGATTATGATGATCGACTTAGTCCAAGATATCCAAATTCAATTCTTGAAGCAGATGGAACTGATAATGATAATGGCTATATGTATGAAGAAGAAGAAAACGTTTTAGGAAACACCAAAAATATTCTTAGGTGGACGACGACAAGTGCCACAACACAAGATTATGATGTTATTATTCGATATCCGTTAAAAGATGATTTCAACGCGTTAAAAACGCCCGCGTTAAGTTTAGAATATCTAACTGAACTGACGGCAACCGATACGAAACTTGATCTAACCGTTACGAAAGAAGGGGTTGCAGGTGACCAACTTGGTGGTTCTGGCATTAGTCTTACCTCTAATACATGGGTAAATCAAGACTTTTCACTAACAGGCGGTGCAACGTGGTCAGCTGGTGATGTGATGATTATTCGGATGAAGATGTACGCCAAAAATAATGCCAACGTTAAAGTTGGGGATATCGTTATTCACACGATTGTTGAATAATTTATAAGTGGTTTTCCTCTTTTCCAAAGTCGAGATATTTTTTATGAGACGTGTTTGTTTTTGATACATGTTTAGGTGATTTGTTCCTTGCTACTTTACGGAAAATCGCTATTAATAAATAGATGTTTAAAGATGAAGCTAAAATTAGAGTTGAAGCGGGAAAAGGCGGTGATGGTGCCGTTCATTTTCGTCGTGAAAAGTTCATTCCCAATGGTGGGCCAGATGGCGGTGATGGAGGACGAGGGGGAGATGTTATCTTTCATGCCGTGAATAATCTTCATACGCTTTCTGATTTTCGGAGTAAAAAACTCTACCGTGCGGAAAATGGTGTCGCTGGAAGTAAAAAGAATATGACGGGACGATGTGGGCAAGATCTCATTATTAAAGTACCCGTAGGGACGATTATTCGGGAACGAGTAGACGAAAAAGATAAACAAGGACGAGTTCTTGTTGACCTAAAAACCGTTGATCAAAAGTTTAAAATAGCTCGAGGAGGAATTGGGGGGAAAGGAAATGCTGGGTTTGTAAGTTCTATTCGCCAAGCCCCAAACTTTGCCGAGAAAGGAGATGTTGGAGAGGCATTTGATCTGGAACTCGAACTGAAGCTTGTTGCGGATGTAGCTCTCGTTGGTTTACCTAGTGCCGGAAAATCAACGTTTATTTCAGTCGTTTCCAATGCTCGACCAAAGGTTGCAGAATACCATTTTACCACCTTAGTGCCGAATCTAGGCGTTTGTAAATTTAAAGATCATGAAATGGTTTTTGTAGATGTTCCGGGACTGATCGAGGGTGCGAGCGAGGGAAAAGGCCTAGGACACCAGTTTTTGCGTCACATTGAGCGTTCGCATTTTGTCTTGCATTTGATCGATATCACGTCCAATACACCATTACAAGACTTTGAAGTTATTCAAAATGAGCTTAAAACTTTTTCTAAAAATCTGGCGGATAAGCCCTTTGTTCCCGTGTTTACAAAGATTGACACCACAGATGAAGAACTTGAAACCTTTTTACAAGATGAGTTTGAAGCTAAATTTGGGATTCGTCCATTTAAAATTTCAGCAGTAACACATGAAGGAATTCCTGAATTATTAGCCTATACGGCAAAAGAAGTAGAAAAAATAAAAGCAAAAATAGAGGAAGAAGTCGATATTTTTGATGACGATGAAGTTGTAGAATTTCGTCCAACTGAGATCGCGGATGAACGACGAGTGATAATCGAAAAAACTGAAAATTGGTGGAACGTTATCAACCCAAAGATCGAACAAATGGTTCGGCAGACGGATATGGAAAATACCGAGGCACGAGAAAGAATCTATGATGTACTCAAGAAGTGGAATGTGCTCATTAAAATGGACAAGCAGGGTGCGATCCCAGGTGATCAAATTCGTATTGGAGAGTACTTTTGGACGTATAGGGGAGTGTGATTCACGAGGGGATTAGGAGCGAGTTTTTCCAAACAATATCTAACCTACTATTTGGACCTTTGCTAAAGTGGCCTTGTCAGTATCTCTTTATTCATCCCGTTGTGATTCCACTCTTACTGCATTACCTCCTTCATATAACTGATTATGTATACTGGTATCTCTAATTTTAGTCTCTCTATAGCTTTAAGTGTTAAAGGATTTTTGTCATCACATTGAATCAATAAACCCTCATCGAGGTCATAGCCCAGAATTGTTAACAGCGGATATTGCTGAACCGTTTTTCTAATTTCATCTTCAGAAAGAGCTTGACTATAAACCCAAGACTAATTGGTAATGACACCGATTAATTCATCAACAGGAACAGAAGCATCATTCCCTTCAATTTTAGATTCATCAAGATCAAGTTCTGGACTAATAATAAAATTCATTTTCTTTTTAGAGCCATTAGAAACTGATTGTGCCGTTATCTCGTAATCACCTGCTTTAGTTGCCGTAAAAGTAATCTTTTTTTGATCAGATGATTTTATAAGTTTTAAGTCTGCATTTTCAGGCTGTACGGTGACACTCCAGTTTATAGGTCCGAGATCTTTGTCCGACATAAGTCTAATTACAGCCTCCTTATTTAAAGTTGGTAATTCGTTATCATAAATAAAAGGAATTTCTTCAAGATTGATATTGGCAATAGAATGGCTTTCTTTCTTTGAATTACTTGCTTTTGAAGGTTTCCTCCTTACTCGTCTTTTATGTTTTACGGTTGATTTTTTCTGTGTTAGTTTTTTTACCTTTGAATCAGTATTGTTACTATCATCCGTAGTAATTGTACCTTTTGAATTAGTATCACTTGTATCATCAATAGTAATTTCACCTTTCTCCGAAACGGTATATGAGAATTTTTGTGTATGAATAATTTTTTCATAATCTTCTTTGAAGTCTTTATTTTCACAAAACCGAGACCTATTATCTTCGATCTTAAATTTAGGACAAACAGTTACCACCTTACAGGTGATGGAACCAGATTGTTCTTTTGGGCTAACTGGAAACTCTTTTACAAGAAAAGCTTCTGATGTTTTAAAATTTTTCCAAAAGGGATCCGATAAATTATAAGGTGAACTATTATTGGGAAAGACCTTACAGGTAATACTGTTTCCTGATGGTCTTGGAAAGGTATCGTTATTTTCAACTAAAACGCCAATCGTTCGTTCTTTAGGATTTATGTCTTTCCATGGAATTAAAGTATTATCAGGAATTAGCTTCAAATTATAAAAAACGGGTTGTTGTTGTTTTTTATTTTTCTCAGCCTTTTTCTTTTCTTGCAGTTCTGTAAGTTCTTCTTTAGAAACAAATTTAGGAGCAGAGTCGAAACCATAAAACCAAATATCTTGAGAAATATCTTCAATAACTGTTTGTGGATCTTGATGAAGACAGTCACCCTCACACTTTGAAATCTCAATATGAAGTTTGTTAAGACCGTGATTTATTTTTCCTATAAATATTATTTTTTGCCCAATTGAGAGGTCTTTTGTTTGGTATTCACTTAAGTAAGAAATCACGTTTTCTCCACTTAATTCTGTTTTTACCTTTAGTGTATTTTGAGTCTTATTGGTCACTCTAAACTTAAATACCCACATATTATCATCTATTTCGGCTCCGAAGCTGGTATCAACTTTCTTTTGTGGCGTTGAATCTAGTTCGATTTTTACATTTTCAAGTTCAAATACCTTATCATAAGTAGTGCTGTCTTCTGTTTTTGTAGAATCACCATCAGGACTTTCTGTTGCTTCATCGCCCTCACTATTATCTTGAGGCGTTTCGCTTTGTATGTTATATGACATCTCAATATGTTGTTCTGATGTCATCATTTTTAGTATGGAAAACAACGCTGGTGAGGCTGCAAGGAATAGGGTTAAGGTCATATATACTAGAAATAATGGAATCTCTAAAATTCCTAAAAGAACAATAACCCAGGTTTTAGTTTGTTCTTTTTTTGTATTTTTGGCCTGTACAATGAGCCAATTGGCTTTCTCTTCAGTAATACCAGTCTTTATAATTTCCGTTTTTAATGAATTCTCAGGGAAGTTGTTTTTCAGGGCTTGTTGTATTTGCTTGATACTCTCAATATCATCTGAATTTAATACTTCGTTTGTATTCCCCAATTTCCATAAGGCCCAAAAACTAACAGGCGGTAACATTAAGAGAACCCCAAAACCTTTTTTTTCTCCTAAATTATAGGAAAGACGAACACACATCCAAATGGAAATACCGAGACTCACAATAGGAATAAGTAAGGCTAAAAACCACCAACGAGACAACTTTGCAAGTTGTATGAATTGAAATATATTTAGTATAGGAACAAAAGCCATCCATGGTGATGGGTGCTTAACCTTTTTGGCGAGTCTAAATAAAAGAAAACACCAAAGAAAATAGGAACCTATCCCGAGAAGAATACTGTAAATCATTTCAGTAGTTATAATTGAAAAATCGTTTAATTGTATCATACTTAGTATCACAAATCAATTTAGTTTTCTTCAATAAATAATCAATAATAGAACCAAACAAGAATGCGGGATTCTGATTGAATCTCAAAAACAATACGTTAGAACCTTTCTTATTCATGAGATAGTTTACACTACCGAAACAGAAAAAAATAAACGAAACGTAAATAATCATCCTTACCCAAAAAGTTCTAAAAAAGTTATCATCCCCTTTTACAAGATTTAAATCTCTTTCTTTTGCAGGGTTTTCAAGACTAGAAAGAGAACCCTCACATCATCCCACTAAAGCCCACTAACAAAATCCGAACTCAATAAATGCAGGTGTACATGAGGAATAATCTGCCCACCAGCTTCTCCTACATTCATGTGGAGCTTGTAACCTTCAAGTCCTTCCATCTCGGCTACATGCTTAGCTACGAGAAAAAGTTTCGCAAAATCTTCCATATTATCACGACGAATTTCATCAAGCGTTACGTAATTTGCTTTTGGAACAATAAGGATATGAACTCGTGCTTTAGGATTGATGTCTCGAAAAGCCAGCACCGTATTAGTTTCAAATACAATATCAGCTGGAACTTCTCGATTTATAATCTGAGCGAAAACGTCTACAGGCGAAAATGTCATTGACTCCATTATCAATGAACCATAATCAATAATCAATACTTTTTATTGAAATTTAAAGTAAAAAAGTGTTAACTATCGCCTGATAGCTGATAACTAAAACTCATCATGATTGGAGCTGATGCCCTTCTAAAATCGCTAGAAAACAAAGGTGTGAAACGAATGTTTGCCTACCCTGGTGGTGCGGTTTTACCTATCTACGACCGAATGCCTATATATAACATTCATCGAATTTTAACTCGACACGAACAGGGAGCCGCCTTTGCCGCTGCTGGATACTCACGAGCAACAACAGAGGTCGGGGTTTGCCTCGCAACTTCTGGACCAGGGGCTACTAATCTGGTAACGGGTATTGCCGATGCAAAAATGGATTCTATCCCTATGGTAGCTATTACGGGAAATGTTTTTGGGAACTTAATTGGCTCTGATGCTTTTCAGGAAATTGATATTGTTGGTGTGTGTGAGCCCATTGTCAAACACGCCTATTTTGTTGAGAAAGCGGATGATATCCCGCGAATCATTGATGAGGCTTTTCATCTTGCCATATCCGGAAGACCTGGGCCGGTTTTAATTGATATTCCCAAGTCGGTACAAATTGAAGCCATTGACCCACAAATCTGGAATAAACTAGAAACACTACATCAATTTAAACACGAGCTTCCTGGATATATTAAGGGTAATAATGCTATCAACCTCAAAGATCTTGAGAAAGCTGTTAATATCATAGTGGAAGCAAAACGACCAGTTGTTATTTTTGGACATGGAGTTTTACTTTCTCAAGCGGAGGATGCGCTCAAAGATTTTCTTGAACAACAACAAATTCCCACTACATGGACACTTCATGGTATTGGTTGTTTCCCTTACAACCACGATCTTTCTTTGGGTATGCTCGGTATGCACGGAACCGCTACCGCAAACTTTGCGGTTCATAATGCGGATTGTATTATTGGTATTGGGATACGATTTGATGATCGAATTTACGGAAAAATAGAGGCTTTTGAACGGAATACTCAAATTATTCACCTTGATATTGATCCTTCTGAATTTGGAAAAAACATAAAGGTTGACGCTCAACTACAAGGACAAATACGGGATACACTCCCTCAGCTAACTAAATTATGCCAGATTAAAAAAGCTACCACTCCAAAGTCTTGGCTCAAGAATCTCCAATCTAAAAAAGAAAAGTGGCAACTTGATGGTAGCAAAAAAGGAAAACTAACGGAGATCACCGTCCTCAATCAGCTATATAAAAATATTGATCAAGACACAATTGTCACCGTTGATGTTGGACAACATGAAATGTGGGCGGCTCAACGGTTTCCAGGGTTAAAACCTCGTAAATTTCTAGCTTCAGGAGGACTTGGGACAATGGGCTTCTCTCTTCCTTCTTCTATGGGAGCTGCTCTTTCTGGAAATGAAACATGGTCTGTTTCTGGTGATGGTGGATTCCAGATGAATATCCAAGAACTCGCGACAATCAAACAAGATAATATTCCAGTTAAAATCATTATCTTCAATAACTCTTTTCTCGGTATGGTGAGGCAGTGGCAGGAGCTTTTTTATAACAAAAACTATGTTGACACCCCCCTTATGAATCCAGATTTCCAAGCGGTTGGGAAGGCTTATGGTATTCCTAGCTTCAAGGTATCAACCCCTGAAGAATCTGAAAAAATGATTCAAAAAATGAAAAATCACCAAGGACCTATTTTGTGTGAATTTGTCGTTGAAAAGGAAGAAAATGTCTTCCCCATGGTTCCCGCTGGAAAAAATCTTGGTGAAACTCTTTTAAATCCTAATGATAAAATTGACATCTTCTAAATAGTACTAAGCTTTTAGTTATGAGAAAAACTGCTTAATAAATCTTTAACTCTAAAATTTCAAACTTAAAACTCAATAGAATATACCTGTAAAACGCATGAAACAAATTCTCTCCATTCTCGCTCAAAACAAACCTGGAGTTCTTTCTAAGGTTACCGGATTACTTCGTCGAAAATGTTTTAATATTGACTCTCTTACGGCTGGAAGAACAAATAAAGATAATATATCAATGATGACCATTGTTATTAATGGTACAACTTCAGATGCCAAACGAGCCGCATTACAGTTGGAAAAACTTATTGAGGTTCTTTCTATTCAAATCTACGACCGAAAAAGTGCACTCGTTCGAGAAATTGCCCTTACTCGACTTCGTCCACACAACAATGCCGAAGAAAAAAAACTACTAGTTGAAGTACAAAAAATATTTCATAAGGAGATTTACCGAACTAATGACGAAGTTTGTGTCGAACTCGTCGACACAACTCTTGGACTCGACAACTTCCTCGAAACTATCAAAAAATCTGGCATTGAAATCCTCGAATGGACTCGGTCTGGAGTCATTGCTATTAAGGATAGACGGTAAAATAAATAATATCGTCATTCCGACATAAAAGTTCCACTTCAAGAACAGGATGTATCCTCTATTTTCCTGTTAGAAACTTATTTACTGGGTGAGTACCCGCCTTTAAAAATAAATAAAAAACAAAGAAATACTTCCCCATTCTCTCTTCTTTAACTCATATTACTTATGCCTGTCCAGAAAATGTTTTTCTTTTTTTAATAATTACCTTCTTCAAACCGCTTCTTCCATTTTTTCGCTGCTTTTTCTAAATGTTGAAACATAATCTCAAATCCATCACTAGATGAATAATAGGGATCATTAACCTCATTTTCGTCAATCATCTTTATTTTGTGATGAAATTCCGGTGAAATGATATCCCGTAGATCATCAATATTATTTCGATCCATCCCTAAAATTAAATCGAAATAAGCTCCATCACTTTCCACAACTTGGCGTGCTCTAAGGGAAGAAATATCAATTCCATGCTTTTTACATACCGCTACTGATCGACGATCAGGTGGATGACCTATATGCCATGACCCCGTTCCCGCTGAATCAAATTTAACTTTAGGAAATCGATCACGAAAAATCCCTTCAGCCGCAGGGCTTCGACAAATGTTACCAAGACAAACCATAAGGACTTTCATTGTTCAAATTCTAGCGTTTTAAGCCCAAAATTCAAAACAAACTACCTTGAATTATAAAATAATATTTGGCATAATCAGTTCCCATGAATTTTGATTTTTCACAAAGGCTCAAAGCATTAAAAATATGTCTTACCCTCATTTTTTTAATTTTTACGGGTAAGATTGCCCAACTTGAAATATTTGAACATGAAGACTATTTAGCACAGGCAAAAGCTCAACATGAAAAAAGATCAGTTCTTCCTGCCCGAAGGGGAAAAATCCTTGTACGAAAGAATAAATCGACCAATGAAGTAACCCCACTAGCAACGAATAATACATTAAAAATGCTATTCATTGACCCTTTTATTCTTAACTACCCTAAATACGATCCAAAACTACCTTTTAGCGAGCAAAAAAAAGGAAACCCCGCCCTTGCCGCAGAACTCCTTGCCCCACTCTTAATCAACGCTCATTGTGAAGTTATTGAGGGATGTGATATCGATACTGACGTTGATAAAATGCCACCAGCCGAGCAAGCGGCTATTCATGCCTACCAAGAAAAGCTACTTGAGAAATTTAGCAAAACAGAACGAACTCGAGTACTACTAGAAACCGAAGTCTCCGAATCAAGAATTTTAGAAATTCAAAGTCTAAAACTCCCTGGTATTTTTATAGAAGGACAGAATATCATTGCGAATCCAACACTTATTAACGATGTCGAGATGACGGCAAAAAAGTTAGCAAATCTGCTTAACCTCGAACAAAAAGATCTAGAACGATTGCTTACCAGACGACCGAAACGATACGAAAAAATAACCTCAAAAATTGTCCCTGAAGTCGCTGAAAAAATTAAAGAACTAAAGTCTAATAAGGCCTATTCACTTATTCTCAGAGGGGTAGTTATGAAGGATGAACACTGGCGGTATTATCCAGAAAAAAAACTAGCGGCTCAAGTTCTTGGGTTTACGGACTTCAAAGGTATCGGACAGTATGGTATCGAAGGATATCTCAATCATATTCTGAAAGGAGAATCTGGATATATTAATGGGGCTACCAACACCCGAGGACAGCGAATTCTTGGAGCTGGTTCTAATATCACTCAGGCTAAAGATGGAGCTGATGTTTTAATCTCTATCGATAGAGTGATTCAAAATGCTGTTGAGAAAATACTTGAAGAAGATGTAAAAGAGTTTGATGCTGACAGTGGTCAAGTTATCGTTATGGAGCCAAAAACAGGACGAATCCTAGCGATGGCACACGCCCCTAGCTTCGATCCCAATAATTTTGGTGATGCCTATCTTCGATATGAAATCACCCCCGAACAGGAGTATGCTGATCGTGATGATGAAACCTTTAATCAACGGATTCCAACAGTGGTCGAAAAGGGACACTTTTATCGATATTTTAATACTTGGGGGCCTGCTGTTTTCCGAAATAAAGCCGTAAATGATCTCTACGAACCAGGATCCGTTATGAAAGCGCTTACGATGGCTGCCGCTATAAATTCAGGAGAAGTAAGCCCAGATACAATATATGATGATACGGGACCGGTTTTAGTTGACCAATTTAAAATCCGTAATTCTGATAAAGTTTATGCTGGACCGACCTCTATGATCTCAGTGATCAATCGATCACTTAATACAGGGATTGCTTTTATTACGAGAAAAATGGGAAGAAAACTCTGGTATGACTATCTTAAAAATTTTGGATTTGGAGAATATACGGATATTCAGCTTGATGGAGAACAAAAAGGAACACTTAAATTTTGGCAGGACTGGGCTCCGTCCGAATTAATTACCAGCGGATATGGTCAGGGAATCTCCGTTACGTTGCTTCAAATGTCTCTTGCCTTTTCAACGATTGCCAACAGTGGGTATCTCATGAAGCCTATTTTAGTAGAAGAGATCCGCTATCCAAACGGTGAAGTAAAAAAATTCCCTCCAACACAGATTCGACGTGTTATTTCCAAGGAAACCTATAATAAAATAAAATCAATGCTCCTTAAATCTGTCGATAATGGAGTTGCTCGTTTTGCACAAGTAGAAGGTTATCGCGTTATGGGAAAAACGGGAACCTCACAAACCTATAAATTTGGAGAAGCTCAAGAAGGAGTCGGAACAACTATTGCGAGTTTTGGAGGATTCGGACCTTTCATCGATCCTAAATTTGTAATCTTAGTAAAGTATGATTACCCAAAAACTTCTCAATGGGGATCTCAAACAGCCGCTGTTACCTTTCAAAAAATTGCAAAATTTCTTTTTAATTATTATGAAATCCCACCTGATCGCTAGTAGATTGTTTACAAACTATTTTTTAAAAAATCAAAAACTAAAAATCTACATCTTCCACTGGATAACTCATTTAAAATTTGACATCTCCCTCTCTCACTCTACAATCGCTCAGAATTTAGCAAATTTTTGTACTGCTATCTCTCAACTACTAACCGTTAATTGAAAAAATGCCAATTATTAAATCAGCGATCAAACGAGTTCGTCAACAAGAACGACGACGACAACGAAACCTTATCACAACTCGAAAATCTCGAACACTGATCAAAGAGTTCAAACTTCTTGTTGAAAATGGAAAAATGACCGACGCAACGAAACTTTATCCACTGGTGCAAAAATCTATTGATATGTCGGTAAAGAAAAATCTTCTTCATCAAAATACAGCTGGTCGAATGAAATCAAAGTTGGCAAAAATGATTTCAAGTCAAGCTAAGCCCAAAGTAGCTGACAAAAAGCCAGCTAAAAAAGCTCCTGCTAAAAAAACGACGACAAAGAAATAGTATTAAACTTATATTATTAGAAAGAAGCACCATTATGGGTGCTTTTTTTGTACCAATAGATTTGTCAAACTGACGAATTGTAGCGTTATTTATGGAACACAAGCAATCCACTTAACTCCGCCTCTACTTCTTGATAAGTTAAAAATGATTTCTAATTTTGTACAGACGCCTTATTCATATAATTTCAAAGGAGAACTGAAGAGTAGTGATAATTTATTGGAAGTCGTTTAAAATGCTAATACTGGCTCTGGAATATCAGACCTCACGGAAGATACTGGCGGAGAAGGACATCGTCGTTAGTAAAACTCTCAATTCATACGGGACAGCAATCCGAAAGCATCGTTGTTCCTGAAGGCAACGCCACCTTCTATCTTGATTGTGCACTAGAATTTAGTACAATCGTTCGTACTCAATCAATTGAAACAATTATTCCTCATGAAATTTCATAATTTGCAATTGAAAAATCTTACCCAATAATCCCCTTCAATTTTTCTTCATCAATATTGGGACCAATTCCTGCAAAACGAAAGTTTTCCGGAACGAATATCTTTTTTGCCAGTTCATTTACTTCGTCTTTCGTTACTTTTGAAACTAGATTTTTCCAGTCATCAAAATGACGTTCCCAACCATACAAAAGTTTATTTTTCCCATACTCATGAGCCACTTCTTCCGTATCCTCTGTTTGTAAATCCAACTTCCCACAAATATAATTTTTTGCTTTTTCCAGTTCTTCATCCGTAATACCGTTCTGAGCCACTTCATCGTATTCAAACCGAATGGCTTCCGCTGCTTTTAAAACATCAGATAGCTTCACACCCGCTCGTGTCGTCAAAAGTCCTGTATCGGTAAATTCATCAACTGTCGTTCGAATGGAGTAACATAATCCTTTTTCTTCTCGTACATTTTGAAACATCCGACTACTCATGTTTCCCCCAAGAATAGTGGCTAAAACTTTTAAGGCTGGAAACTGTTCATCTTTTTCAGACAAGGTTCGACACCCAAAAGAAATATGGTACTGCTCCGTCTTTTTCGATCGAATTTTGTATTTCTTCGTCGCTAGATTCGGATCAAACGGGAAAGGGGTTTTCGTCTGTTCTTGTTCTGGCATTTCAAAATACTGAGCCACCAAATCCAAACTCCTTTCATCCACCGCTCCTGCCACCGTGATCACCATGTTGGCAGGCACATAGAGTGCATTTTTGTAATCCTTGAACTGTTGCTGTGTGACAGATTTGATCAATGCTCGTGATCCGATCTGGTCTCGCCCCAAAGGCTGATCACCAAAAACAAGTTGTTCAAAATCCCAAGAAATCTGATACATTGGCGCATCCAAATACATCGCCATTTCTTCCAAAATCACGCCCCGTTCTTTTTCGATCTCTTCTGGTTTAAACGTCGAATGAATCAACATATCCGAAAGGACATCCAAAGATTTTTCAAGATTGGCTTTCCCTGATTTTACATAATATCCCACATACTCCTTTCCGGTAAACGCATTAAACGCCCCCCCAAAACTATCTACCGCTTCAGAAACCGCTTTTGGTGTCTTATACTTCTTCGCGCCTTTAAAGAACATATGTTCTAAAAAATGAGAGATTCCCGAAATTTCTTTATCTTCATACCGAGATCCTGCCCCTGCTAAAATCATTGTTGTTACCACCTTTGTTCCAGGCATTTCTACCGCTTGCAATCGTAATCCGTTAGCGAGTATTTTTGTATGTAATTTCATCTAAAAGATTATAAGGAAAATATAAATTAAATAAAAACGAATTAAATAAATAATTCCATTTTAGTTGCCTTATGCTTATTTCTTAAATCTTTGATCGTTTTCTTTTCTTGTTCTTACGTAAAAGAGACCGTTTATGAGCTTCAATCGCATTGTACTTCATCGCTGGTGACTTGTTCCTTTTTAGTTCCTCTAAAATGGTACTGTGACTTCGTCCGAGCAGACGACCAATTGATCGCTTACTTTGCTGTTTTTGTAAAAGATCTTCTAGTATTTGCCGTTCTTCTAAGCTAAGATTTTTCATGACTACTTGGGGGTTAGTGAGATTTGTTTTGCTTTCTCCGTCTAACTCTTTCAAGTGGTCAGTTCTATTATTGATTATTCAAGGGTTATTTAAGTTATTGACTACTTCAGTTAAACCAATAACCTAAAAACTGAAATTATAGCTAAACAAAATGGCACAAAATCACGACAATACCGATTGGGATAATATGGTCTGGGACGAGGAAACTGGTGATTTTATTCCTGCAGGAGGCATCCCTCAAGATGATGACGATACCGAAGAAACCATTGAAACCAAAGACAGTAATGGCAATGTTTTGGCAAATGGCGATCAGGTCGTACTTACCAAAGACCTCGATGTAAAAGGTTCACCACTCAAACTTAAACGAGGTACAAAAGTAAAAGTAAAGTTAGGGGATGATCCAGAACTGATCGAATGTAAAATTGGACGAACTGAAATCTTTTTGAAAACTTGTTTTCTGAAGAAGGTTTAATCAGTCTAATCAGGACCAGAACGCCAATTACCGTCAAATTCACTATTTAGCTTCGCCTGACACCTCATCTCTTATCCTTCGAGCAAGTACGGCTGGTGGGGTATCATAATCAGGATACATTCCCCGCTCTAACATTATTTTAAAATGTTTTTTATCAAGCTCTGATAAAAACAAACCTGTTTTAAAGTCTGAAAAACCTGCAAATTTAGTTAAACCGATCCAAATAGATTTTTTTAACACTCCTAATTCCTTTTCAGAAATAGCCGATGGTAATTTGTTAATAATCCATTGTTCAATACCATCACTATATGGTACGTTATTTTGACTCAGTAATAATCTAAGATCCCTTGAGAAACTCATAACGCAAAACTCCTCAGTGATTTTTCACAATTTCCCATGTTTAAATTTCTTAAATCACACCCGTATCATAACCTAAATTCAAGGATTTGACAAGTTGGTCTTTTTTATTTATAGATAATATATGAAGAAGGCACTACTCACCATTTTGATATTAGTCATATCCGGATTGGTACAAGCGGTAAATCTTTTACCACAAGCTAATCTAAAGGTATCTGATTATAGGGTAGAACTCGGACAAGAGGTGGTCTTGGATGCCAGTGATTCACTCAATCCACAAGGACAGCGGTATCGGCTCCAATACCGATTCAAACCAAATGCTCGAGAACCCTGGAGTCAACTTTCACCAACGCCAATCTTTCGGTATAAACCACAAAAAACAGGAAATGAAACCGCCTATCTTCAGGTCATAGACACTGAACGAGGCTATCGAAATATTAGCACTCGAAACTATCGTGTGATCGAACCTCAAAACAAATCTGCTCGAATTGTTATTCTTAATCAGGATCCACTTCACGTTGGCGAGGAAGTTTTTTTTCAGATGGTTTACAATGTCCCAAGTAATACTGATACTCAAAACATATATGTTCGTTGGGATTTTGATAGTGATGGTAATTTTGATACAGGTTTTACCAATATTCAGACCGTTTCGTATGTTTTTTCTGAGGCTAAAAGCATGCGACCAAAAGCCCAAGTCATCTTCCCAAACGGGGAAAAACTTATGGTAAATGGTATTCAACCAACAACTGATTTTCGGAGCCGAAAAAGACTTACCACACGAGATTTCAAGAAAATAAAAATAGCTCCCCCTAAAATCAACGCTCCAACCGTCAATCTCATTCCTAGCTACCGAGTTTATGATGAAAATACAGCCATTAAATTTGATGCTTCAAAAACCCAAACAAATGCCACTTCATGGATTGAGTTTCAGTTTGATGGACAATCCGTTATTACCGATAAACAGATTGTTACCAAAAAATTCAAATCACCTGGGAACCATATTGTTATCACGAGGCACTGTTACAACAGATCAAATCCTATTTGTGCCGAAACCACAACAACCGTTTATGTTCGCCCAAATCCTACCGACTTTTCGGTTAAATTTTATGTCTATGACCTCAACGGATATTCCCCAAGTCAAAATACGGGACCCAATAAAAACTTTCATCGGTTTAGTGTTGGTAAACGATTGAGATTTCAGGCTAATGTTCAGCACCTTTCCAATGCAGGAACCTACTTTGAATACCGATGGGATTTTGATGGTGATGGGAAATTTGATACACCTTTTTCACATAAAAATTACGTCGAACATCTCTACGCCCGTCCAGGAAATTACAAAGTCTGTGTTCAGGTAAAAAATGAGTTTACACGAGAAGATCATCAACTTGTTTCCAATCATAAACTTTTAAAAATCGTCAATAATCAAGCTCCTTATGGATACTTTAAAATTCAAAAATTAAGCCGAAACCCAAACCAGAAGGGCAAAAAAGCAAAACTATTTGTAGGTGATATCGCTCAAATAACACCTGTTGTGAATGACCCCGATAACTACAAACAATCCGTAAAAATACGATTTGATATTGATGGTGACGGCCGATGGGAAACCGATTTTACGTATAATGGCGGTTTTCAGTGGCAGTTTGTCGATAGCGGAGACTTTACCGCCACGATGCAGATCATGGATAATAATGGCATCGTAAAGACAATTCATCAAACCTACACCGTCTTTCAAAATGATACTCCAAAAATAAAGGTCACCGTTTCTAAAAAACAGGTTTCGGTTGGCGAAACTGTTGCCTTTAATGCTGCCAAAAGTGATGGAAATGGACTTCTTTTTGACTGGGATATTCCAGAAAATTATAGTCCCAAAAACTCAATACTCGCCCAAACGACGGCTCGGTTTAAAACTCCAGGTAAAAAAATGATCGGACTTACTATTACCAATAGTGTGGGCGTGAGTAAATGGGTGCAGTTTCCTGTTTGGGTGAAGTAATTACGCCTCATCCATTAGCATTTTTTGCTCCTCAAGGGCTAACGCCTCAACTATTTTTCCTAGATTTCCATCCAAAATTCCGGGAAGATTTGAAAAATTTTGCCCAATTCGATGATCCGTCACTCGATCCTGCGAAAAGTTATAGGTTCGAATCTTATCCGACCGATCACCCGAACCAATCTGTGCTAATCGTTTTGCACCTAATTCCTTCTGTTTCTTTTCTTCTTCTATCGCGTGCAATCGTGCTCGCAAAACCTTGAAGGCTTTGTCTTTATTTTTGTGCTGTGATTTCTCATCCTGACAAATCACGATCATTCCCGTCGGTATATAGGTCAACCGCACTGCTGAATCTGTCGTATTCACCGACTGCCCACCATTGCCTCCCGCACGAAAAACATCCACTCTCACGTCCGCAGGATTGATATCGATATCCACCTCTTCCACTTCTGGCAAAACCACTACCGAAATCGCTGAAGTATGCACTCGTCC
Organism: uncultured Candidatus Peribacteria bacterium; assembly: GCA_964468965.1. Lineage (GTDB taxonomy): Bacteria > Patescibacteriota > Gracilibacteria > UBA4473 > UBA4473 > JALWQU01. The sequence continues at coordinate 705 of CAYXXA010000007.1, read as the reverse complement.
CTGTGACTCTGTTGCTGGAATCCGCTGTACTCGATGCACCCCTGATTCAAACTTCAATTTCCCATACGCACCAAATCCTTCAACTCGAAAAATAATTTCTTTCAGTCCCCCACCATCATTTGTCACTTCTGACATAATTTCGGCTTTCATTCCAAGTGACTCTGTGAATTTTAAAATCATTCGACTTACTTCCTCCGCAAATAAAGCTGATTCATCTCCCCCTGCTCCCGGTCGAATTTCAATAATACAGTTTTTCTCATCATTGGGATCAACTGGAATCAACGCCACTTTTAACTTTTCTTCTACTTTGGGCATCATAGACTTTGCCTCGTCCAGTTCGGACTTTAGCATTTCTATCATTTCTGGGTCTTTTTCGGATTTTAAAAGTGTTTCACTTTCCACCTTTTGGTTCCAGTACTTGAGAAAATCCTTAGCCGCTTTAACCTTTGGTTCAAGTGCTTTTCGTTGCTGAGAGAGTTTTACAAACTTCGCTTGATCGGCGTATACCTCTGGGTTCAACAACTGCTTGTCAATTGATTCAAATTCTTCGATTACTTTTTGTGCTTTTTTATCCATCGTATTCGTAGAATAGTTAAAAAGAATTATATTTCAATTCATTGGAACAACGACCCGTAAATATTATTTTTCACAGACAAACTATATAATAATCGCTCGCCCAACACGAACTACATCAATTCCCATTGA